>DATFZA010000533.1:0-14397 GCA_035314765.1 Bryobacteraceae bacterium | reverse complement strand
CAACGACGCGTTTGGCCGCGGCCGCCGACAGCGGTAGCACGGTCAGGGTCAAGACCGCCAGTGCTCGCGTCACTGCAAGGAAGAGCCACCGGAGGCGACGGCTGGACCCAAAATGGTATCGCCCGTCTGCGCCGACACGCGGCGGACGACCGGCCGGATCCTGGGATCGCCGGCTTCACCATTCAAATCCGCCAGCTCCTCAACGGCCTTGCGAACCGGCTCCAATTGATAGGATACTTCGATGCTCGGTCCACTCCGGAGAACACGTTCCAGGTAGGCCAGGCGGGCTTCAATTCGCCGGTTGCGGTCCAGCTCAGCCAGAGTTTCCGGCGTTACGCGTTCGCGGTGGCGATAAATTCCCAGTGTCGCCACGCTGGCCGTGGTGAACAGTGCGCGCGCGGCCGAGTCATGATGCAATGCAGCCAGTTCGCTTCCCCTGGCCTTCTCCAGAGCGCGTGGAAGGCCATTCGGTTTGCCGGCCCAGCGCAGCAAAGCCGCATACTGCGTGCGCGCCACGTTCGCTTCGGCCTTGAGATCAATATCAAAAGGATTCAGCGCGAGGCGGTCGAGTTGACTCGTGATCGTCTCCTTCAAATCGGCATTCAGTGTTGAATCGAGTTCCAGCTCTTGCCGCAGTTGGGCGTAGGCATCGATGCGCCACTCTCGATTTATGGCATCCCCGTGCCGGCCTTGAACAAACTGCCAAACCTTCTTACCGGCGAAATACTCGAGGTTCGCCAATCCGTTCCAGCCGAGAAAACCGGATGCCGTGATGTCGGCGATTCGCTTGAGCATTTCCCGCCGTTTCGGATTCCAATCGTTCCGGAAATCCACCAGCAGTAGAGGCGCTCGTGGATAGTTGAGCCCGTAGAGCGCCAGCGGAATCATGTCTCTTTCGATGGAACCCGGCGTCTCATCCGGCACCCGGCGATTTTCCGCATCGAAGTACCACCGCTCTCCATAACCTTGCCAGGCGGACAGCCGTTCATCTTTCCAGGGATCGCGAATCTTCAGCAGTGTTCCATCGAAAGCATGATCGCGGCCGGCTTCCAAATCCGGCTTAGCGATCCAGAGCAAAGCCTGTGCGGGCTCGTTCTGTCCCAACGTCAGAGGCTCGAAATACAGGCCATTGGTTTCGGCCCGCTGGCGGAGAACTTCCCAGTTGTGCTCGCGATCCAGGGCTTCTTCCGTGCGCGTCTTTTCGTAAACCGCACTCAGCCGCCGATCGCTGACGAAGCCACCGAACAATTTCTTGTCCAGAACCAGGCGCGCGGCTACGTTCTCTAGTTCCGTTTGAGAAAAATCGGACGTCCCCGATTTATCTAAGTACCCGCCATGAAACAACCTTGCCATTACTTCCGGACCGCTCCCTGACGGTCGCGGCTCAGTCACGCCTTCCGGTTGAATCGGTTGTTTCACGACAGGTCCTAAGCCGGATGCGCGGTCCAGAGATGTGCTGTCCAGACTGGATAACGTCTTGAAAGCCTGCTGCAGGTGCATGTTCTCATATTCGGTGCTGTTTCCCCGATAGGTTCGCGAGGTGGCTCGCACCGCTATGCCGGCCACATCCAGCAACTCAATCTGCGCCGCGTAAGAAGCCATGTTGTTCAGCGCCGCTTTCCGGGGCGCTGAAAGATCCATCACCGCGGGCGGAGGTTTGGTTGGATCGACAGCGGTGCGGTGCGAGCGGCGATACAGGAATGGAACCAGCGCGGCCAGCCGCTGGGAAAGCGTTGGCCGGGCATAAGTCAGCAGCCAGACTTGACGCAGCTTGCTATTGTCGCGGTCCGGATCGCCAGCCGTATCGCGTAGAACGGTGAGAACCGGCAGCGAACCATAGAAAGCGGAGGAATCGGCAAATACGGTGACGAGTTCCGCACCGCCCTCGACGACCTTCGTTTCGGTGTGATACGAAACGACTCCCGCTCTGGCTGCCGTCAGTGCGAGCAGCCCATAAAACAACAGTCTATAAGACTGATTTGGCATACCTAATAGATAGACGCACTAGGCCGGCAAAAGTAGATCAGGGTTTTCCCTTATCAATTGGGCTTTTGTGGTTTTGACCGGAACGCATACCGCACCCGCCATGCCGTTGCCCCGATTACCAGCAGACAGCATGCCTCGATCAGCAGCTTCTCTCCGTCGAGCAAATCGGGAGGCAGGTTCTTCAGATTGGGATCTTCGAGGATCCCATGCGTGAAGACGACGGCCCCTGTGGCGTAGGCGACGTAATGAAATCTTTTCCACAGGCGATGCGCCAAACTGAGCCGGAAATAAGAGGTGATCACCACGAAGAGCGCCGTGTAGAGCGCGATTGCGCCCAGGCAGTTGTAGGTGGTTTCGCCCGGCGAATGCAGCGGCCATACGATATCGAGGACCTGAAAACGAGGCTGGCTCGAAAATAGTAAGAGCGCTGGATGCAGGAGGATGACTGAGATCGCGATATACGCCGTCCAGTTATGAACCTGAAAAATGTTGATGCGCCGGTGTGGCCAGTGCTTGCGCGGGTTGTAGCGGATAGAAATCAACAGGCCCAGCAACAGGTTGATGGTCAGCAGACCCATGCCAATCAGGCCGGCATCGCTCGAAAGATCAATGGCGGTCATGCAAAATCCGGGTAGCAAAATCCGTGTAGAAGAAGCCCTCGCGCTCGATGGTCTCGCCTTTCACAATTTCGAGCGGACTCGCCCAACCGGGTGAACTAAAGACGAAGGTGTGAAACTCCCCGTTTTCTCCGCAGGGATCGGCCTGGGCAGGCAATTCATTGAGCAGCGCCTCATCAAAGTCCCGTCCCGCAAACTCCGGCGAGAGCTGCCGGGAATCCACGCACACGATTTTGGCCCTGAGGCCGGAAGCGATCATCTCACGCGCGAGAGCCGGCGTGGGAAGCTTCCACAGCGGGAAAAGAGGTTCGAGGCCGGTGCCTTCCAGTTGTTTTTCGCGATAGGCCCGGATGTCTTCGAGAAAGAGGTCGCCAAAGGCGATGTGCGTGACGCCCGAGTCCGCGGCCCGATTCCAGACCGTCCTCATTCGGTCTTCGTAATCGGCGTTGGAGCAGGGCCAAGGCAATTCGACATTCCAGAGCGGAAGCCCGGCAAGCTCCGCCTGCGCTTCCGCCAGGCGGCGCCTCACGCCGTGCATGGCCACCCGGCCGGCTTCGGTATTAAAAGACGTGAGCAATCCAACGACATTCCGGCCAGCCAGCGAATGCAGGGACCAAGCGCTGTCCTTTCCCGTGGACCATGAAAGCAGAATCTTTTCCAAGGCGTTAATTGGTGACCGTGAAGCAAGCCGCAAGTTTATTGCGGCGCGTGTTCGAGATCGACCACGGGAATGTTGAAGGCCACGGTGTTCACAACGCCCTTGCGTTGAAACTGAAGGAATACGCGGTAGGTTTTTGCCCGCGGGAAGATCAGGTTGAACTGCATCTGCGGGCCGCCATCGGCGATAAACGGATGTTCGTGAATCAGGTCGATAGTATCGTTGCTCGCCGCCAGCATATGCGCCCACGCGCCGAGCCATTTTTCCAAGCCATCGGCCGGCTTCATCCGGAAGAACAAGAGGGTTTTCGTTCCCGAGATGGGCTGCGGCGGCGCCATTTCCAGCTCTACATCCGTGTTCGTACCGTGCTGGACGCCAATGTCGGGCAGCAGCGAGGCGTCGCCCAGATTCACGGGTTCATTGGGGCCCCCTTCGGCGAAAACCGTCCGCGCGATCAGTTGCGGTGTACCGCCGGTAGGATAAACGTCGGCGACCACGCGGTACATTCCGGATTTCGGGAAAACCGCATCAAAGAGAAACGTGCCGTCCGCTTGCGGTACAGGATGATCATGCAGAAAGTAACCGAAATCGCTTTTTAGGATGAACATGTGGAACAGCTTCTCGTGTACGACCTCGAAGTGATTGACCACCGCGCCCGTCTTCGGGTCGTGAATCGCGAACTTCAGTTGCACCTTTTGCCCTGGCTTGATAATGGCGGGCGTGGTGATGAGTTCGAGGGGATATTCCACTTGATCCGGAACGCCCAGAACCAGCTTCATTCCGCAGCGTTTGCAAGTGCCCGGCTGGTCGGATCGTTGATCGGGATCCATCGGGCAAACATAGTCTTGCGGGAGCAGCGGCGGGGGTGTGGCTGTAGCCGCGGCCGCGTCCGAAGAAAGCGCCGCAACCGTCGACTGAGCCGATAGAACGCCAGAAATCGAGAATAGAAACAGGACCGCCGCGAGTCGCATAGCTATTCTTAGAAATAACACGTTACGAGCGGACGGCGAAGGTGGCGTTAGCGCGCGCCACCGGTTTTCCGTCCGCGTAGATGAAGCACTGAGCGAAACACACGCTCTTGCCGGTCTTGGTAAAGTTAGTCCGGATCTCGATCCATTGATCCGTTGCGCGGTCGAAAGGAAGTCGATCCCGAGGCTCAGTGTCACCACCACTGGCGAATCGAGCCGATCGCGTCGATCCCGCTCACGATTGGCATTTGCAAAATCCATAAGCATAACATTGGGCTGGTGCTTGCGGGCTGGTGTTTGCGGGCTGGTGTTTGCGGAACTGTTCCACCGCTTCGTGCCCATCGAATCACAAACTCACCCCGTCTTCCGGCGAAATAGCCGCCAGCCGGGGGGCGCGGGTCCCTTAACGTACGCAATCGAGCCTGTGACGCTCAAGTCAATCTCGGTCCCGACTCCCGGCCCGCTCAAGATGGTCAACTTCGAACCAATTTCCCTGGCACGCTCACGGATTCCCGCCAAGCCGTAATGGCCGGAGCGGCCTGCTTCCACCATTTCCGGAGGGATCCCATCGCCATCATCTCGAATCCGCAACCGGAACCGCCGCTCGCCGAACGTGATTTCCGCTTCAACTTGCCGTGCACGAGCATGGGCGAAAGCGTTACGCAGCGCCTCACGAGCAATGCGATAGATCTCATCTCGAACCATCGGATGCAGCTCCCGCCGCGCGCCCTCTACGACCAAACGGAAGGTCGCGGTTTCCTTAGTACTCAGTTCTATCCCCAAGGCGCGCAATGCCTCCGCGAGATCATTCACACTTGCAGTAAGCGAACGTAAATCGTGCACCGCATCCCGGGCTTCAACGATCGCCTGGTCTCCGCGTTCCAGAGTTTCTTCCAGCTCTTGCTTCGCCTTTCCTGGAGGAAGCATATCGAGTACTACCTGGAGACGGAGCATCAATCCCTGAAAACTCTGCAACAGTGTGTCGTGCAAATCGCGGGCGATCCGGGTGCGCTCGCCGACGCGTTCTTCGAGGCGCATGTTGAATTGGTGCGCCACCGCCTCTATACGAAGGCGGTAGAAATAAAGAAGGGAAAGGAGAATGATAGAAATGGCCGAGATCCGGAACCACGCGGTGCTCCACCAGGGCGGCAATATTATGATCTGTAAACTTGTCCCTTGTTCGTTCCATATTCCGCGGCTGTTGCTGCCCTGGACGTGGAACACGTACGTTCCCGGCGACAGCGAATAGGTGATAAATCTCTGATCGCTGCCCGATTCGTTCCACGCTGTCTCCAATCGATCAAGCCGGTAGCGGTAGCGGTTCCCGTCCGGATTGGCATAGCTGAGGGCTGAAAACTGCAGAGATATCACGTTCTGGTTGTGAGAAAGCGTCACAGAATCCGTGAAGGAAACGGACCTCTTTAGCGGCGACTTGCTTCCGATTGGCAGAGATTTGCCCGAGACTCTCAAGTCGGTAACGACCACGGGAGGAGCATACGGGTTGTCGACCACGTCACGCGGGAAGAACGCGGTGACACCGGCGTATGAGCTGAAAAACAGCTCTCCAGTACGGCTCTTGAATGCCGACGCATAGTTGTAGAATTCATTGCCGGCGATCCCGTCGGAAATGTAGTAACTTTTGAAGATTTTCTTCTGAACATCGAATCGAGACAGCCCCTTGTTCGTGCTGATCCACAGATTTTCGCTGTCATCCTCCAGGATTCTGCTCACGCTATTTCCAGCCAAACCATCACGCTGATCGTAGGGTGTAAAAGTGCCCGCGGCCGGATCGAACCGGCTTAACCCATTGTCCGTTCCGACCCAGATCATCCCAGCGTGCCCGATACAAACCGTATTCGTGACATCGCTGTTCAGGCTTTCCGGCCGCGGGGTGTGCCGGTAGGCCGTAAACTGGCCGGTTGCGGGTGTGAAGCGAAGCAGTCCTGTTCCTTGGGTAGCGATCCACAAGGCGCCAGTGGCGTCCTCCACAATGTCATGGATGCGCGAGTCGAACAGCGCGCGGCCCGGTTTGTAAATCCGGAAACTCTGCGTAGCCTCGTCGAATTCGTTCAGACCGTCCTCGGTTCCAACCCAGATGGAGCCTTTATGATCGATGAAGATCCTTTGAACGGTATCGTGACTCAACGAGTGTGGATCGGCTGGATCGTGACGGAAGACTTTGAATCGCCCGGATTGGCTGTCGAGCCGATTCAGCCCAGCGCCGACGGTGCCGAACCAGAGACGCCCGGCGTGGTCCTCCGCGATGGAAATAATCCAGGTGCTGGATAGCTCTCCGGGTCCGCCGGCTCGACGGTCGAAAGTCATTTGCCCTGTTTTGCGATCCAACCGGCCCAGCGCCCTGAGGCTCCCTATCCAGAGCAGACCGCGGCTGTCCTCGAGAATTGAGGTCGTGTAGTTCATGTCCAAGCTGTTCGCATCCCCCAGCTTCTGCTGGTAGACCTTGAACGGCGAAGGGCGCGGCGAAAACCGGTTCACGCCGGCGCCGTTCGTTCCCGCCCACATGTTTCCTTCGCGGTCCAGAAACAAGGCATGAACCTGGTCCCCGCTCAAGCTTTGGGGGTCGGCTGGGTTATTGTGGTACTGCACGAATCGAGCGCGGGTCTGGTCAAGCTTTAACAGGCCATTGGACGTTGTACCGATCCACAATGCCCCATCCTTATCTTCGACAATCGAGCGGGCGCCGGATTGCAGGGTATTATCCCTTCCGGTACCGTCCAGAGAATAAAACGTTAAGGTTCCCGCTTCCCGATTCAGCCGGGCGAGACCATATCCGTAGGAGAAGAGGATCCACAAGACTCCCGTGCGATCCTCGCAAAAATCGATGGTGAGCACGGGATTCGGATCGCCGATGGGAAAATCAACCGGCAGCCTTATATGCCGGCGTACTTCGCCAGACTGGCGATCGAAGAGATCCAACCCGCGGGTTGTCGCTACCCAAAACGTCCCATCTCTTGCTTCGAAACTAGCCCTCACCAGGTTGCCGCTCAGGCTGCGAGCGTCATTTGAGCGGTGTTCATATCGAACGGTATTGCCCGTGGCCGGATCCATGCGAACGAGACCGTAATTTGTCGCGATCCACAACACGCCTTTGCGATCCTGCCTGGCAGACATCGCCCCATCGAACGGTCCATTCGACGGGTATCGTCTATACATTTCCATCGCCGGGTCAAACCGATCGAGCCAACGCTCCGACCCGCCCCACAACGTATTTGATTTGTCTATGAATAGCGACCTTGTGAATACCGAATTGGGGCTGTCCGGATCTTGTGGGTACTCGCGGATCTCATACCCGTCAAAGCGCTGCAGCTTGTCTTGCGTGCCAAACCAGAGAAATCCCTGCCTTCCCTGAGCAATCGCATGGACTCGGCTGTAGGATGGCTCTTTTCGGAACGAACCGAACGATACACGAATGAAGCGGATATCGCTTGCCACAGTAACGGGCAAAACCACAGGCCGGGTGTTGTTCGGCGAGCTTGCGCCGGCGGCAGTGGAAAGCAAGATGAAGAAGAACCCGATGTTCGCTCGCGGATACATCTCATGTCTATAATCGCATCGACGTTCTTACGCCCCTTTTTTGAAGCGCACCGGCAAAAGTATACAATGACCTAACGAGCATCTTTGCGGGGAAATGCCTATGAGGTCGATTGACGCTGCCGTGCTCGCCCTCGCTGCCGTTTCTTTCGCCGCGGCTCTGGACGGGCAGGTGAACGCTACCGGAACCTTCACGGGGTTAGTCACGGATCCAGCCGGAAACGCTGTGGTGAAGGCGAGAATTCAATTGACGGACCAACAAACGGGTATTTCTAGCACCAGGTTCACTGGACCGGATGGGTACTACATTTTCCCGCTGGTGAAGCCCGCCATCTATTCCATCGAGGCCGGCGCGCCGGGACTCGCGGTTGTCAGCCGCGGTGACCTGGTCTTGCAAATTCAAGAAGTCATTCAACAGGATTTTCAATTGCAGGTGGCTGGCGCGCAGCAGGAGATCATAGTGACGGGCGCGGCGCCGTTGCTCAACACCGAAACGACCGAGGTAGGCAACGTCATCAGCGAGCGCACGGCTCAACAACTGCCGCTGAACGGCCGCAATTTCTCTCAGCTTGCGTTGCTTGTACCCGGAACGAACCCTGGGCCGGTTGGCGGTATCCGGACTCAGGGCAGCGGCAATGAAACACAACGCGCAGGCGCCGAGGTGATTGCGGACGGCTCTCGGGGGAGTTTCAACCTCTTCCTCATCGACGGACTCGACGATCGCGACCAGTCCGTCGGCACCATCAAAGTGTTTCCAAACCTGGAGAGTATCGAGGAATTCAAAGTCCAGGTTGGCAACTACGACGCTGTATTCGCATCCGGCGGCGCGGTTGTTAACGTGATTACCCGCTCGGGGACAAACCAAATCCACGGATCGGCCTTCGAGTTCCTGCGCAACAGCGACCTGGACGCCCGTCAGTTCTTTGATGCGGCGAGGCCGCAATTTCAGCAGAACCAGTTCGGAGCAGCGATCGGTGGGCCGATCCGGAAGAACAAGACGTTCTTTTTTGGGGATTATCAGGGCCTGCGTGTGCACACGGCCCCTACGTCGATCCTTTCGGAACCGACGGCCGCCATGCGCGGGGGCGATTTGAGCGCGTATCCAGCAGTCATCTACGATCCAACCACCTATAACCCGGCGACCAACACTCGGATGCCCTTTCCGGACAACACGATTCCGGCCAAGGAGATCGACCCCGTCGCGAGAAACCTGCTCTCTATACTGCCTCTGCCGAATCTTCCCGGCGTAGCGAACAATCTGCGAATCAATCCTCTTGAAGTGAACGTTCAGGATCAGTTGGATGTGCGCGGCGACCAGGTTTTCTCGGAGCGGGACGCCATGTTCGCGAGATACACCTGGGGTAGAGCAGACGTCACCTACCCATCAACTCCGGTAATGGTCAATGGGGCCATCAACCCGCTGGCGTTCGCGCAGGGGAGCGCCCTGGCGGGATCTCTGAAGCTCAACCACGCACCCAGCCAGCAGGCCACCTGGCAAGAGATCCATCAATTCACGCCGAACATCACCAACCAGCTTGCGCTCGGCTACACACGATTCTTCCTGCGCGTCTCCAATCTTGAACAAGGAACGAACCTTGCCCAACAACTCGGTCTGAACGGCGCCGATACGGGCAAGAACGCGAGCGCGATGGCCAGTTTGACGATCTCCGGCGAGTCCGGATATAGCTCCAGCAACCTTCCCGAGGCCGTTCCGCAGAATACCTGGCAAGTCAGCGATACCACTTCTTACACTCGCGGCCCGCACGATCTCCGCTTCGGCATATCGGCGATTCAGAATCGATTTGGTTTCTTTCAGTTGAGCGCTCCTTCAGGCTCTCTCTCGTTCACCGGCGCATACACGAATAATCCGGCAAGCAGCGCCGGGACTGGCGCCGGCTTTGCCGACTTTCTTCTCGGGCTGCCAGTCAGTTCGGCGAAATCCGCTTTCCCGCAAGGCACTCCCTACCTCCGGTACAGCGAGTACGGCGCTTTCGTTCAGGATGAATGGCGCGCAACGGGCCGGTTAACCGTCAATGCCGGCCTGCGCTACGATCTGTTCACACCAGTGTCGGAGCGCTACAACCGGCAGTCGGATTTTCTTCTGGGTTCAGGGGCTCTGGTGCTTGCGGGGCAGAACGGCATTTCGTCGAGCATTCTTGGCCTGCGGAAACACGATTTCAGCCCGCGCCTCGGTTTGGCTTATCGGCTCGGCCGAAAAACAGTGATTCGCAGCGCATACGGGCTGTTCTACTTCAATGAGCAAGGCACTGGAGGCTCGACGCGCCTCTTCATTAACTATCCGTTCGCGGCGCAATTCACAGTCTCATGTAGCGCGACTGTTCCCTGCCTGAGCACATCGACTGGAATTCCCGAGACCCTAAGCGCAAATAACCTGCCGACCGCTGTGTACCAGCCGGGCTCGAACCTCACGCCCAACATGCAGCAATGGAACACGACGCTCGAGCGACAGGTTGGAGCGGCACTGGTGCTTCGGGCCGCTTACGTTGGCAGCCATGGCAACCATCTCAATCTGAACATCAACGAGAACGTGGCCACGCCCGGCCCGGGCCCCGTGGCGCCTCGCCAGCCGTATCCTTCTTATGGGACGATCTCCGCCTGGGAGCCGAGGGGGCTTTCCAACTACGACGGATTACAGCTCTCGGCTGAACAGCGTTACCACGCGGGCATATCGTTTCTGGCCGCGTACACCTGGAGTAAGAGCCTGGACGAGGGCGGCGGCGGCAACTCCTCGACCGGCGACCCGCGCATCAACATTCAGAACCCTCGTGACGTCCGGGCTGACTACGGCCTTTCGGATTTCGATTACCGCCAGCGCTTCACGCTCAACCTCATCTATGAGCCACCGTTCGGGCGTGGGCGGAGATATCTGAGCAACGCCAATCGCTTTGCGGATGCGTTCGTTGGCGGATGGCAGATGACCAGCATCGTGACTGCGCAATCAGGCGCGCCTTTTTCGGTTTCCCTGGCCAATCCGACCGCAAATACAGGCACATTTGCGCGGCCCAATCGCGTTTGCAATGGCAATCTCCCGGCAGACAAGCGGACCATCCGGGAATGGTTTGACATCGGCTGCTTCGTGAACCCGGTGTTGTATACGTTTGGCAACGCCGGACGCGACATCCTGACCGGACCTGGCCTTTTCGCCTGGGATCTCGGCGCGGATAAGGATTTTCGCTTAAAGGAGAAAGCCGGTCTGCAGTTTCGTTCTGAATTCTTCAACGTTCTGAACCGCGCGAATTTCGGTTTGCCGTCGGGGAGCATCGGCTCAACAGCGGCAGGCACGATAGCCACCGTGGTCACGAACGCGAGGCAGATCCAATTCGCAGTGCGCCTACACTGGTAGAAATAGGCCTCCTCAGGTCTAGGTGCCTGAAATCTTGCAGAGATCGTGGCAGGAAGAAAACATGGCGTCAAAGTACTAGCGAGTGGCCGCTTGCTGACGGTCGTGGACAAAACCGCGGGAATTGGTGTGTTGTTCGCCGGCCACAAAGCCAAGCAGCACGGCTTCCGGCTCTCGTTTGGAATAGAGCGGCTCCCACGGGTCGGTCAGGGGACTCTTGCGGAAGTGCGGCTCGAAACCTTCCGGGATGCTGGCCATTTGTCGTTTGAATTGTTTACTGCCGTTGCGCCACCTGGAAATGGCTCAGCGTGCCGGCGTAGGATGCCACGCCCTTATACAGCGCCTCGGCGATCTTCTGGCGCGTCTCCGGGCGCATCATGAGCGCTTCATCGTGGGGATTGCTGATGAATCCAATCTCGGCCAGGATGCTCGGCATGGCCGCGCCGATGAGCACGACAAACGGCGCCTTCTTGACGCCTCGATCGCGTACCTTGGAGTTGGTGATTTTGGCGGAGATGGCGTACAGCGCTTCTTCCACGCGGCTGGCAAACTCGCGGGACTCATCCACTTTGTCTTTCAGGGCGATTTTTTGCAGCAGATCCTGCAATTCATATACGGACCTTTGCGAAGTGGCGTTCTCGCGCGCGGCCACTTCCATGGCTGCTTTCGACGTGGTGAAGCTCAGGTAATAAGTCTCGACGCCGGAGGCAACGTGCTCCGGAGAGGAATTAGCGTGGATGGAGAGAAACAAGTCGGCTTTCGCCTCGTTGGCGATTTGTGTGCGCCGTTCGAGCGAGACAAAGGAGTCGTCCGAACGGGCGTAAACCACCTCGCTCTTCAGTCGCTCTTCGAGAAGGGCGCCCAAGCGGTGGGCAATGTCCAGAACCAGATCTTTTTCCCTTAGACCGTTCGGGCCGATGGTACCGGCGTCCAAGCCCCCGTGGCCGGGATCAAGCACGATGCGGCCTACTTTCAGGCCGAGTACACGTGTCAGAGAACGGTCGCCCGCGCTGTCGCGCTTTGCGGCCACGGCTGGAGCGTCCGGGGGAATGTCATGCGGCAACGGCAGAGGCGTTACCGTGGGCCGGGCCAGCACGGCCAAACTGGTCTGAGGGGCGATCGAAGATGGGGGAGGCGTCGGATTGAGCGGCGGAGCATTTGCCGTAATCATCGGGGGCGCTAGGGCCGGGGGCGCCGCAGCGGGGGGCACGACGGCCTTCGGCGCTTCCGTAGGCGAAGCCATGCTCGAAGCAGCCTCGACTGTGGACGCCGTGGCGGGAGCCTTTGGCCCGACCGGATTCCGCGCGTAGCCAACTTTGTGTACTTCAATGATCAGCCGCCACGGGTTTTCCAGACGAGTGGTGGTGAATTCCACGGGGGACTCGAGGTCCAGCACCACGCGCGTAACGGATTTCTGCGGCTCCGCTATACGGATTTGCTTGACGAAATGGTCGGCTACTGGAATTCTCTGGAGGGCTTGGTAGCCCGCAGGGAAGCGCGTCCCACTAATATCGAAAAACAACCGGTCGGGGTTCTGCAGCCGGTCGGAGTGAAAGTCCAGCTTGCCGTCGGTCTCAATGGCGATGCGTGTGACGTCGCCGAGTGACCAATGCCGAACCGCCAAGACATGCCCGTTCTGTGCATTCTGCGCCAGCAATGCGCAGGCGCACGCGGCCAGAAGCGCGCCATTTCTGAGAAAGGCGGCCGCTCTGAGAAAGGCGGACAGAGCAGGACGAAGCACGGTCGAGTTCCGCGCCGCACCCTTCGCGCTTCGAAGAGACCGGGGAAGCATTCGGTTTATTGAGTGACCAGGTGCACTCGTCCTTCCTCATCGACAAACTGAACGATGGGCCGGTGTTTTTCTTCTACCACTTTATCGGCAGCCTCAGCCACAGTGGCCGGTTGCGGCTTCGGGATGGTTGTCTTCGCCTTTTTGGCGTCGCCCAGCTTCTTACCCACGCGCGCCACGTAGTCTACTGTCTCTTTATAAGGCGGCACGCCTCCGTACTTGGTCACCGCCCCTTCCCCGGCGTTGTAGGCGGCTGCGGCGAGCAGATCGTCCTTAAACATGTCTTGCAGGAACTTCAGGTACCTTACTCCGCCGTCAATGTTTTCCTTAACGTCGAAGCTGTTCTTTACGCCGAAGCGGGCAGCGGTTTCCGGCATCAGTTGCATGATGCCCTGCGCTCCCTTGGGCGACACAGCCAACGGGTTATAGTTGCTCTCTACCTGAATCACCGAGTTCACCAGATCGAGATTGACGTCATAAGTTCGGGCCGCGGCCTCGGCCAATTCCCGTACCCGCGGCGGTGTGGGAGGCACGAAAGGCACTGCAGCAGCCGGAGTGAAGACCACACGGCGGACCAGGCGCCCCGTCCGGGGATCCACTCGCACCACGGAAACATTGGCGGCTGGTGCCATTGTTAAGTCCGACAAGGTCAATACCGTCAAGACCCAGGCTAACAAACAAAATCGCATCCTCTTGTTTTATCCGATTATAACCGGAATCGACTCCTCTGCAAGCATGGTTCTTGGTCCTACAGAAACGTTTAGCTGAAGTGATACTATTCTCTCATGCGGCTTGCCGGATTCGTACTGGCTGGTGGCCAGAGCCGCCGGATGGGCCAGGACAAGGCGCTGTTGCCGTATCATGGCGAGCCTTTGACCGTTGCTATCTCCAAAACTGTATCCCAGATTACAGAGTGCGTCCATATTATCGGCGACCCTGCCCGCTATGGGCATCTGGGCTTTCCCGTAATCGCGGACGCAGTCGCGGGCTGTGGCCCGGCTGGCGGCATCTACACAGCGCTTTTGCAAAACGAAGCCGAATGGAATGTCGTCGTCGCCTGCGACATGCCAAACGTTACGGCGGAACTGATGCGGACCCTTGCCAGCCATGCGGTTCAAGGGCCGCGAGACTGTATTGTCCCCCTTGGTTTCGATGGCCAGCCGGAGCCTCTCTGCGCGATTTACCATTTGCGCTGCCGACCGGCGCTGGAGCAAGCGATCCGCGAGAATCGGCTTAGAATGAGAGACTTAGTGGCGGAGCTGCGGCCCGTGCTGGTGTCCGGAACCGACCCCGGCTGCTTTGTGAACGTCAATACCCCAGCAGATTGGCGCCAAGTGGAGGAAGCGGCCCGGTGAGCGACGAACCTATCAATCCTGACCAACCCATCAATCATTACGTCGAATTCGACCACGTATACAAGACGTTTGACCAGCCCGTTTTAGTCGACATCAACTTTCACCTGGATG
>DATFZA010000532.1:0-7694 GCA_035314765.1 Bryobacteraceae bacterium | reverse complement strand
GAAGAGATTCAGAGGGCGATTCGCAAGCTAGGCCCGGAGGTTCTCGACGTTACCTACCAATTGCGCCCCGATTCAACGGGAGAACCCGCGATTTTCTTCCGGATCGTGCTGACCGACGCGGCAGTCAGAGAAGGCGTTCTCCTCGAAAATACCCGCCGCATCGAAACGATGCTTATCAATGAGATCCGGCCAATCGAGAATTGGGGACGGCACCCTTTTTTCAACTACAGTACCCGGACCGAACAGCAAAGGCGAAAAAATCTTGAGTGGGCTTAGATGGCCTACCACGATGAACTTCTGACCCAAGCGCTGCAACTTGTTCACGCCAGTCCTTCGACGCAAGCAAGCCTCCGCAGAGCCGTCTCAGCCGCTTATTATGCCGTTTTTCACCTGCTGATCGCCGAAGCAACTTCCAATTGGAACAACGTCCAGCTACGAGCCGCGCTGGGCCGGGCCTATGATCACGGCATCATGAAAACAGCGTCAAATCGGCTCTTGAATACGCGAGATTTTCCCTTTGTTGGAGAAGATCCAAAGCTTGTGGCGAGCCTGCGGTTTGTTGCCCTCACATTCACCGAATTGCAAGAGCACCGCCATTTCGCGGACTATAACCTCACCGAGGACCTAGATCACGCGGATGCTCTTAACCAGGTCGAATCGGCCGAAAAAATCTTCGACCGATGGCCTTCCATTAGAAGCGCTCCAGATCGCTCAAGAGTACCTGGTCTCCCTGCTGGTTAAGCAACGCTGATCGACAGCAGCGGATCGTTCGCTTCGGCAGGCCTCCAGCCGCCCTTCCGCTTGTGCTACACTGTGATAGATAAAAACGATTAAGATAAGACGAGGAGTATCTTTCCAAGAATGGCGCTGGCGACAGAAGCGAAGACCGAAGTAATCACCAAGTATCAAGCACACAAGACCGACACCGGTTCGCCAGAGGTACAGGTAGCGATCCTGAGCCAGCGGCTCCGCCAGCTCGAGGATCATTTCAAGACGCACAAGAAAGATCATCATTCCCGGCGGGGATTGCTCTCGATGGTTGCGCGTCGGCGAAGGCTGCTGAAATATCTGAAGAGCCGTAACCCGGAAAGATACAAGACCCTGATTCTAAGCCTGGGTATCCGCCGTTAAGGCCAGGTTCGGGTCCCGCGACATCCTGGTGGATGCGCATCCCAACAGATCAAGCCCTCCAGTCTCCTCTTAGTCCTACTGCGAACAGGAAAAATCCTGTCTGGATTAAAGGATTGTAGATGTCACACACAGTTGAGATTGACCTCGATGGTTTCAAGATGACCATTGAGACGGGTAAAGTTGCCAAACAGGCCAATGGGTCTGTGGTGGTTCGTTCGGGAGATTCCACGGTCCTGGTGACCGCGTGCGCCTCCGAACAGCCAAAACCGGGAGCGGCGTTCTTTCCGCTTACCGTTGACTACCGCGAATATACTTACGCTGCCGGGAAGTTTCCCGGCGGTTTTATTAAACGGGAGGGACGGCCTTCCGAAAAGGAAGTTCTCACCAGCCGCCTGATCGACCGGCCCGTCCGTCCGTTGTTTCCCGAGGGCTTCACCAACGAAAGCCAGGTGATCGCGATGGTGCTCTCGGCCGATCCCCAGCGCGACCCTTCCATTTTGGCCATCGTTGGCGCGGGCGCGGCGCTGGCCATTTCCGACATTCCTTTCCATCATGTGCTGGGCGGAGTTCGGGTCGGCAAAGTGAATGGCAAACTGGTTGCGAACCCCAGCTACGACGAAACACGCGAATCCAAGCTGAACATCGTGGTCGCCGGCACTGAAGGCGGCATCGTGATGGTGGAAGCCGGCGCCAAGCATGCCAGCGAAGAAGAAGTCCTAGAAGCCATCGAATATGGCCACGAGTGCTGCAAGAAGATCGCCGCCGCAATCCATAAGCTGGTGAAAAAGGTCGGTAAGACCAAATGGACGTTCACGGCGCCGCCGGTCAACGAGGCGCTCTATGCGCAGATTGAAAAATCCATTCGCACCGAACTAACCGACGCCCTGGATACCAAGAAATACTCGAAGATCGATAGCTATCACAAGATCGACGAGGCCAAGAAAAAGGCCGTGGAAGCTCTAACCGAAGAGCAGCGTTCTGAAGGTGGCGAACTGTTCAACCGGCTGAAAGAACGCATTTTCCGCGATCAGACTTTGAAAGATCGCCGCCGCCCCGATGGCCGGAAGTTCGACGAGATCCGCAATATCGATATTGAGGTTGGCGTGCTGCCACGCACGCACGGTTCGGCGCTCTTCACGCGAGGCGAAACCCAGGCGTTGGTCACTTGCACCTTGGGCACCAAAGACGACGAGCAGCGCATCGAGATGTTCGATCTTACAGAAACGTCCAAGCGCTTTATGCTGCATTACAATTTCCCGCCGTTCAGCGTCGGTGAGGTTGGCTTTATGCGCGGTCCAGGGCGGCGCGAGATCGGCCACGGCGCGCTGGCGGAACGCTCGATTTCGACGGTGATTCCGGACGACAAGAAGTTCCCCTACACCATGCGCGTGGTCAGCGACATTCTGGAGTCGAACGGTTCCAGCTCCATGGCCACTGTGTGCGGCGGGACGATGGCGCTGATGGATGCGGCTGTGCCGATTAGCCATCCCATTGCCGGCATCGCCATGGGCTTGGTAGCGGAGGGCGATCAGTACGCCATCCTGACGGACATCGCCGGCGCTGAAGATCACTACGGCGATATGGACTTTAAGGTGGCGGGATCCAAGGAGGGCATCACTGGCCTCCAGATGGACATCAAGGTTCCCAACATCACCACCAAGATCATGCAAGAGGCGATGGAGCAGGCCCGGCGGGCCCGTCTCTTTATCCTGGACAAGATGATCGCCGTTCTGGCCGAACCGCGCAAAGAGATGTCGCAGTACGCGCCGCGTATCTACACGGTGATGATCCCCACCGATAAGATTCGCGAACTGATTGGTCCGGGCGGAAAGATGATTCGCAGTATCGTGGATGAAACGGGCGTCAAGATCGACGTTTCCGACGACGGTACAGTGAACATTTTCGCCGCCGACGGAGAATCCGCCAAGAAAGCCATCCAGCGCGTTACCGACATCGCCGCCGTGGCTGAGGTAAACAAGACCTATCTGGGCAAGGTAGTCCGGCTGGTGGAATTCGGCGCATTTGTCGAAATTTTCCCTGGGACGGACGGTTTGTTGCACATCAGCGAGATCAGCGAAAACCGCATCAAGAATGTGCGGGACGAGTTGAAAGAAGGTGACCAGATCCTGGTCAAGGTTCTGGCGCTTGAAGGCAATAAAATCAAGCTCAGCCGCAAAGCGGTGCTGAAAGAGCAGCGCGAAAAACTGAAGGCGTAGAAATTCGCCGCTCGGAATCGATTCGGCGCCTTCTAGCCCCGAACGTAAGTGAGGGGATCGGCACCTGTTTCGCATGAGCGCAGGGGCGCACAGAAGGAAGAACGAAAACCGGCGACTACGCGCCGTGGATGGGGACACAGCGGGCTTGAGTCCGAACTCTCTCAATCGAATTTATCGCAGCTGTGTCCCCTGGCGCTTGGCCTGAACCAGGCTTTCTAGAGTGAGGCAGTGGTTGATGAGCGAGGGGTTCTTTCACATTCTGAAGCGGAGCGAATGGCAAGCCGCGATGCTAAAGCAAGCCTACGCTCCGCTGAGTCTAGCCACCGAGGGTTTCATCCACTGCTCGACCTGGGAGCAGCTCCCCGGTAGCGGCGACCGATTCTTTCGCGGCCAGCCGGACCTGGTTGTGTTGCGCATCGATCCTCAGCGCCTTACCGCGCCGGTAAAGGTGGAGGCGGGCTTTCCACACCTCTACGGCCCGCTGAATTTAGACGCCGTGCTCGAAGTAGTCGATTTTCCTTGCCATGAGGATGGACCCTTCAGTCACCCGAAAGAGGCATGATCTCCGAGGAACAGGACAACTCGATTCGGTGTCTAAACTCTCCTGATGCGGTTTATTTTGGCGATGGCCGCGCTTGGCCTTGCGTCATGTGCGCGCATTGAGCGCAACGCGAGCGACATGACGCCGGAGCAGATACTCCAGCGTTCAACCCACGTGTTCGTCGGCGTTATCGAAAAGCACGAGTTTCCCAACAGACTTCTATTTCGAGTCTCCGGAGAAGACGCCGGACACTGGCGGCTGGTCGACATGAGGGTTCGCGTGGAAATGATACTGCGTGGTACTGAATCCCGCCCCTTGATTGATGTCTATGAAGCCTTTCCAACTCTTGGTGTCACCGGGGACTGGAACTCAACCCAAGACAATCGTCGGTATTTATTTCCCGTCCGTCTGGAGAACGGGCGTTATCACGTGGTCCGGGATTTCCTGAGAAGCATATATCCCGTCTATAGCGGCTCGCACTGCAGATTGCCGTTGGATGATTCGAAACCATTATGGGAACGCTTCGCTTTGCTGCAATGGTGGGTTCAACCCGACCGTAGCCATGCCTTTGGGCAGACTATGCACACCGATCCAGGCCGGGCGCTAGGCAGGTGGCGATGGGCTAAGATCTTGCGTGGCCTTTTCCGTCACCCTGACCGCCCGGTGCGCCTGGCCGCGTGTGAAGATCTCTTGCACATGATCATGGCTCAGGATGAATGCTGGGATAGGTTGGCGTCCAACGATCGGCAAAAGTTGAATCGGTTCTGGAATGTCGTTCCAGCCGAGGATTCTTGGAACGACAACCGGAACTTCGAAAGACGCGCCCGGCAGTCGTGGGAATCGACCGTAGCCAAGATGCAGCTGTCGTCCGACGATGTTGACGAGTTGCGCCTATTCGTGGCCGAAGCCATAAAGAAGCCATGAATAGGATCGGCGCTGCTCCGCGTTATCACCATGGGGCTCGGTTCTCCTCCCGTTCTCGACACGTATCAGGTTCTTACCAAAGCCGTTTGAACAGCGGTCGCCTTCCTTTTCTCTGGTGCCTTGTCGCGCCGGTAAAGGTGGAGGCGGGTTTTCCATCACTCGAATGTGACCTGATCCGCTGGCGCCATCGGCCTCATTTCTCACACACGGCACGCAGCATGCCGGCCCGGCCCTCGGCCAGATTACGGACCTGATTCGCCACCATGGCCGCGAACTCCTGACCCATCAAGAGGTGAAGGCTGGTTCGGCGCGGCCCATCGGCAGCCCGCTTCCGGAACCACTCGAGCGCCTCTTGCGTGCCTTCATCGAAATGCAGCACCCGGAACCCGGCCTTCTCCAGTTTCTCTCGAACCGCCTCGGCGGGAATCAGAAAACTGAACTCGGGTTGCCTCGCCCAAGGCACCGGGAAATGCAATGGGCTGACGCTTCCCGCCACCACATCATAAAGCGCAAACCGGCCGCCGGGCTTCAGAACTCGGAACGCTTCCGCGAACAACCCATCCTTGTTTTCTATGTTCATCGAGACGTGCTGCGTCCAGACGAGATCGAAACTTTCGGCTGGAAAAGGCAAGTCCAGCGCGCTGGCCTGCCGGAAATCCACCGGAACCTTTACCAGTCGCGAGAGCGCGTCCGCCGTTTCGCAGAATTCCGGAGTCAGATCGATCCCGGTGACCCGGCAACCTAGCTCGGCGGCCAAGAGCCGCGCTGGCCCCCCGATCCCGCAGCCAATGTCCAGAACACTGATTCCGGCTCGCACTTCCGCCAGTTTCGCCAAGTCCAGCGTGGATTCGCGTCCCCGCGTATGAAACTGGTCGAGCGCGCCAAGGTCGGCGTAGGTCAACGAGGCGGGTTCGACGCCGTCTTCCGCGAAGGCCGCCAGAATTCGATCGGTGAGCCCCCCGCGCGAGTAATGCTGTTTGACTCCTGTTTCGATTTCAGACATTGGTTTATCTCAGAAACATGCTTAAGCGCCCCATGGCTTGCTCCAGAATCGGCAATTCGGCCGCATAGCAAATGCGAACCGAGCCTTCACCGCCGGTTCCAAACGCGACTCCCGGCGCTAGCCCGACCTGCGTTTCCAGCAACAGCCGCTTGCAAAAATCGAAGGAATCGGTCAGGCCCTTGATCTTGGGAAACAAATAAAACGCGCCTTCCGGTTTGGGCACCATAAAGCCCGGCATCTTCTCCAGTGCGTTTCGGCAGAAATCGCGGTTGGCGCGCAGGCGCAGCAGCATTTCGCACAGCGGCTTTTCGCCCCACAGCAAGGCGGTCTCGCCGGCCCGCTGGGTAAAGCTGGGCGCGTGCGACACCACAAATTCGTTCAGCTGCGTGGCCCGGGCCGCAAAGTCGGCTCGCGCGACGATCCAGCCCAAGCGCCAGCCCGTCATGCAATAGGTTTTGGAAAAGGACTGAATCACGATTACCGCATCGTCACGCGTAGCCAGCTTCAAAATGGAAGGCGCCGGCGTATTTGGCTGCGCTCCCGTGTAATTCAAGCGCTCATAGACTTCGTCCGCCATCAGCCAGAGATTGTGCTTGCGGCTGAAATCCAGCAGCTTCTTCTGTTCATCGACTGAGGCCACCCAGCCCAGCGGATTCGAAGGCGATGTGTACAGCAGAACCCGAGTCTTCGGCGTAACCGCAGCTTCGAGCGCCGAAAAATCGATCTCATACCGGTCTCCGCGAAGCACATGCGGGATTTCCACGGCCCGCGCATTGGCCATGGCGATGTTCGATGCTCCATTGGGCCAGGCCGGAGTCAACACCAATCCTTCATCTCCCGGATCCAGCACGCACCGTAGCGCCAGATGCAGCGCCTGGACGCCGGACGCGGTCATCAGAATCTCACGCGCGGGATCGAGTTCCACCTGCTGGTGTTCCCGGTAGTAGCGGGCCAGAGCTTCGCGCGTGGAAAGCAGACCAGCATTGGAAGTGTAAAACGTGTAACCGTCGGCCATCGCCTTTTGGGCCGCACGCTTGATATAGTCCGGCGTCGGAAGGCTGGATTCGCCAAAATACAGCTTCAGAACGCCATCCATGGTGAGCGCGATCTCCGCGAGTTCGCGAATGCGGGAATGCGGAATCGCGGTGGCTGATTTGGCAAGGGTTGTGCCAAGAGTTGTGTTCATTTAAGAAGTCCGTCTAGTGTCCTGTCCGAGTAAAAAATTGACCTGGAGCGGAAAGGCGCGCCGGTTTTCATCCTTCCTTCCGTGCCCCCAGGTTAATCGACCAAGGGGTCGCGCGAGGGCGAGGGCACCCGCCCCACAACAGGGATGCCGGTGGAGGCTCGAGAAAAGGACGGCATCTGATATTCGCTACTTCAGAAGCTCCGTTCGCCGGGCGAGCAGGGATCGCAAGGTGGTCTCCATCTCCGCCGCGCTCGCCGCAGCCTGGGCCGTCGGCGTCGTATCCGCGCCCTCGACCACCATGTACAGCGACTGCAATTCTCCCAGCAGCCGGGACAGCGAGTTCTCCTCTCCGCGCCGGCCCCGGCGACCTCCTCCGCTGCCTTCCAAAGCCGCCAACTCATCCTTGCGCGCCGGGTCGGTGGCCTTCTCCCGGGCTGCCTTTACCTCCTGCAGCGCCAGGTACGCCTGGTTCATTCCGGCCCCAAGCTTGGTGGCGAGCGCAAACTGCTCCTCGAGCCCAGCCAACGCCGTCTTGACGCGCGGGTCCATCTTTATTTGCAAGGGTTGGGTGTAGGTCTTTCCATTAACGGTCAAGCGCACCATGTAAGGGCCTGGAAGCACCAGCACACCCAGCGGTTCGCGCGGCGTGTCGTGGTAGATGGCCGAGATCGGATATTCGTGATTCGCCGATTG
>DATFZA010000531.1:0-3628 GCA_035314765.1 Bryobacteraceae bacterium | reverse complement strand
CGCACTGCTCGGTGGCGCCCAAAGAAGTAACATATCTCCGATTCCAGCGTCAAACGTCTTACCGGCGAGAACCGCGCCCAGCTCCAGGCCGTGCAGTAGAAAAGGCGCCTCACCGTCCCGCGCCTTCATCCAGTTCGCGAGAAGCTCGACATCTTCCAGCCATTGGACAAAGCTCATGGCCTCGAAGTCGCCGGTGCTTTCACCGACGCCACGATAATCATACCTCAAACATTCGACGTTATGATCGGCCAGGTAGCGGGCCCACCGAATCCAGGGAATGTGGGAGTAATGGCGCTCGGAGGCAAACGTACCCACCAGCAATACGCGCGCCACCGGATCGGGCGAGCCGTGGAGCATGGTGTACAGGTGCGCTCCCGGAACCGGGAAGTAGCCGGCCTGCTCCAGCGGATTGTGTTTGAACTCCTGTTGCGCTAACACGCTTTTCCTCAGGTCGGCGACGCGTTGCCGAGACTTCTTTAATGCGCCACCGCGGAATTAGCGCCGCGTTCCTTGCCGTGGACGATGGTTTCGAGCAGCGTCCGAAGCAAAAGCACGCCTTCAAAAGGATCGGCGGAATGCTCCAGGGGGCATAGGGCCGCTTCCGACTCGAATGCCCGGAAAAGACCAGCGGTGTGGGCGATATCGCAAACTCCGTGCACGTCGGTGTATTCCATCTCGCGGGAGCCTTGGCGCGCCGCCAGATCGGCGAGGTACGGCATGAATTTCTGGATGAGACCTTCAAAGAACGCCATCATCAAGATCATCTGCACGGTGGACAAGCGCCCGACAAACAGGCGAACGTTGCTCAGATCCTGATATACATCGGCCGCATCCGCTTCTGTTGGAACCGCTTGCGAGGCGATTGCAAAGCGGCGCAGCATGCCCGGATGGCAGTCGCCGATCTCTTCCCGCAGATTGTCGATGATGATCGACCGCGCTTCGTCGGTTTTGGCCGATAGATAAGCTCCGGTCATCCAGTAAATGAAATTGCCTTCCAGAACGGCTGAGTAGCGGGCAATGATTCCGCGACGCTGGCTGGCGGAAAGCTCAGCCGCATCCGGCAACATCCCTAGAAACTCATCCGTGATCTGGTTCACCCGCTCCTGGGCCGATGCCACATGTAACATGTTCATCACTGGAACCGAGTTAGCAATCGAGTTCGCTGAAGTCATGGCTCATCTCCTTGATCGCATCGCCAATTTAATCACCGAGCCGGAAATACTGAATCCCCAGCGTCCTCTGAAGCTTAAGCGCAAAATACTCTAGACCGGAGGGATGTCGATTCTGTCAAGATCAAATATATCAATGTTCTAACCGATAGGAAAAGATGCGCTAGTACCGATACGTACTAGACATCCCAGGCCCACAAAAGGGCGGCTGCAAACAGTTCCAAGGTACTGTGTAAGCTTGCTTGCACGCCTGAATCTGCCACCGGGATCATTCTATCATCGTTCATAAATATCACTAATAGTCCACCGATCCTGGAAGGACCAGTACCTAAGAATACTATCAATTGCAGGTGCTGGCGTTAGAAACTGACTATGGTAGTATGCCTTATACGAGAAATCCTCAACGCGAGGATCAGCCCCTTTGCCAGCACCTCGAAATGCTTGATCAGGGAGTGTGCTCGGAGGCATGGAGGAGATGGAAATGACTTCAGTAGAGCCCACAAACGCAGTATGGGAGACGTTGGACGTTTCCGAGGCGCGAGAGTATGTTGGGGTCGCCACGGACGAATTTTTGGCTGGGCTGCCCGATCCGGCCCGCCTCACAACCGAAAGGCGTCGTGGGATCATAGCGCGTTACACCGCCGTGCTGGAAGGCAACTTCATCTACTGGATGACCGGTGCATATCTTTCGACCAAGACCGACCAGGCGCGCTCGATCATTCTGGACAATCTGCGCGAGGAGATTGTGGACTGCCATCCGGGCATGATGCGCCGCTTCGCAATTGCGGCGCAAGCCGTTCCCGCCGAAGCAGATGCGGCTGAAGTGTATTCGGACCTCAGCAATGTCCGGTTGTTTGTAGGACGCCTTTCCAGCGTGCAGATGGTATTGATGATGGCGTTCTTCGAAGGCCTGATCCAGAAATTCATGCCATACCTGGCCGATCTTGCGGCGCGGCAGGGCTCCAAGGACATGGAATACACCGATGTGCATGGAGTTTGTGACATAGCCCATACCGCAGGCCTCTTCCGCGCTCTCGACGCCGAGGCGGCGGTATCGCCCCTCGATTCACAGAGCGACCCTTACGACGGCGTGCACCTGTTGAAAACACTGCTGGAAACGATCGTTCATGGCGGCGGGCGAAGTAGTAACGCCGCGTAACCAAGCCCGAAGCGCTGTCGCTGGCGCCGGAAGCGCTATCGCTGGCGAGAGATACCGGCCGGTACCCGATTTACTTCGGCGGTCATCTTTTCACCTGGCCGGCCAGTATTGAGCGGGGCGGGCACGAAATCAGCCGCATGCAACCACGAGCCATCACGCAGGCACTTTTCACTCCGGAAGGTAGTTCTGCGCCGGGAAGCCGCCCTCGCCTTAACTCTCTTGCCGGGATCCTGCGGAGCGCACCCAGGCAGGAGCTGTCGCACCGATTCATTTCCGATTCGGCGGCCGGGACCGGGCTGGATGCCCTGGTTGACGG
Organism: Bryobacteraceae bacterium; assembly: GCA_035314765.1. Lineage (GTDB taxonomy): Bacteria > Acidobacteriota > Terriglobia > Bryobacterales > Bryobacteraceae > DATFZA01. The sequence continues at coordinate 984 of DATFZA010000531.1, read as the reverse complement.
GTCGTGCCTGGGCGGACGATTGGCGGAACTTCGTGGGCGGTCCGTGCTGGTGTACACTCGCGATCAATTCCATGCGGCGCTGGCGCTGATCGAGCTCGATGGAGTTGCGCGCCGGATGATCCTCTGCCCGCCCGATTTGCCCGAGGAACATCTTCCGCACGTAATCTCACTCGCGGAAGCGGACGCAGTGGTAATGGAACGGCCCCTGGATCAGGCCGCGTTGGAGGGGCTGGAACGTTTCCTTGTGCACAGCTCTTCGGTGGCCTCCATGGAGGCAGCGCCGCTGGCCGCGCAGGAGACCGAGTGGGTCCTTCTCACGTCGGGCACCACGGGGGAACCGAAGCTGGTGGTTCACACGCTTGCGAGCCTGGCGGGGGCGATCGAGACCAGCACTCGCGCGAGCAAAGTAGTTTGGAGCACCTTTTACGACATCCGGCGCTACGGCGGTCTGCAGATCTTTTTGCGCGCGATCCTGACGGGTGCGTCCCTGGTGCTTTCAGATGCGCGTGAATCCACGGCCGATTTTTTAGTCCGGGCGGGCGCCCGAGGCGTTACGCACATTTCCGGTACGCCTTCGCATTGGAGGCGGGCGCTGATGAGCCCGGCGGCTCGGAATATCGCGCCCGAATATGTGCGGATGTCGGGCGAAATTGCCGACCAGGCGATCATCAACCATCTGCAAGCCATGTACTCGCCCGCTCGCGTCGCGCATGCGTTCGCTTCCACCGAGGCCGGTCTCGCGTTCGAGGTCAACGATGGCCTGGAGGGTTTTCCGGCGGGCCTGATCGGCGCAAGCGGCGACGTCGAAATGAAAGTAGAAGACGGCTCGCTGCGGATTCGTTCTCCGAGAATAGCCAGCCGGTATTTGGGTGGGGAGCCGCTGGCGGATCCCAGCGGCTTCGTCGACACGCGCGACATGCTGGAATTGCGCGGTGGCCGGTATTACTTCGCCGGACGGCGGGACGGCGTCATCAACATCGGCGG
>DATFZA010000530.1:0-8898 GCA_035314765.1 Bryobacteraceae bacterium | reverse complement strand
GATCTTTTGACGCGCCGTTCGGTCGAGAACGACGAGAACGAGATCCGCCCCGCGCCATCCTTCAAGCCACCTGACGCACGCCGATGCCCGGCTCACACCCTAGACCTGCGCCGAGTTCCCGAACATCCCGTTTCCACAGATCGCCGGTATGCGCAACCGCGTTGTCCAGAGACTTTGGACAAATCGACTACTGGCATAATAACTGTGGCAGATAAGCACCCGTCTAGCCCCGAACGTTAGAGAGGGGATCGGCGCAGATCCCCTCACTAACGTTCGGGGCTGGACGGCTACAGGAGAACAGGCTTTAGCTTGTGCACGAGGATCGCTAAATGACTCCAAACGAAATTGAAGCAATTGTCCAGGGACACCACGGCGATCCGTTTCGTCTACTGGGGCCGCACCAAAGCGGCAGCCATTGGGAAGTACGGGCATTTCTTCCGCAGGCATCCGAGGCTTGGGTCGAACACCAGGGCGAGTCGCTCTCAATGGAGAAGGTGGACGCGGGTGGCCTGTTCGTGCGCCAGCTTGCGGAAGCGCCGGGCCACTACCGTCTGCGGCTGAAGCTCTGGACGGGAGCGGAAACCGAGATCGAGGATCCCTACCGCTTCCCTCCTCTGCTGACGGACTTCGAGATCCACCTCCATGGCGAAGGCACGCACAGTGAAAGCTTCCGCGCCTTGGGCGCGCACCTGACTACCGCGGAGGGCGTGCCGGGCGTCCGCTTCTCCGTCTGGGCGCCCAACGCCTTTCTGGTAACGGTGACTGGCGATTTCAACGAATGGGACGAGCGGCGTCACCCCATGCGCCGGCGCAACGGCGGCATTTGGGAGCTGTTCATGCCAGGGTTAGCGCCGGCGCGACCTATAAATATGCGGTCAGCTCTAAGTTTCGCGGCTATCACCAGCAGAAGGCCGACCCCTACGGCTTCGCCGCCGAAGTGCCGCCCAAATCGGCTTCGGTAGTCTGGGATCTTTCGGCCTACAAGTGGAACGATCGCGCGTGGATGGAAGCGCGCGCCCAGAAGAACTATTTGCACGAGCCCGTAGCCATGTATGAAGTGCACCTGGGCTCCTGGCTGCGTGGTCCGAATAACCAGTTTCTGACCTATCGCGAACTGGCGGATGTGCTGGTCGGCTATGTCAAGAATATGGGCTATACGCACATTGAACTTCTGCCCATCATGGAACATCCGTTTGCCGGATCGTGGGGTTATCAGGTGGTCGGTTATTATGCGCCGACGGCGCGCTTCGGCTCCCCGGATGACTTCAAATATTTCGTCGACAAGTGTCATCAGGAAGGCATCGCGATAATTCTCGATTGGGTGCCCGCGCACTTTCCCCGCGACGGCCACGGGCTGGCCTTTTTTGACGGCACAGCCCTCTATGAGCATGAAGACCCGCGCCGCGGCGAGCATGCCGAATGGGGCACCAAGATCTTCAATTACGGCCGCAATGAAGTCCGCACCTTCCTGATCTCCAACGCGCTATTTTGGCTGGAGCAATATCACTTGGACGGTCTTCGCGTGGACGCCGTGGCCAGCATGATCTTTCTGGACCACGCGCGCAGACCGGGCGATTGGGCGCCGAACCAATATGGCGGCAACGAGAACCTGGAAGCGATGGACTTTATCCGCCGCTGCAATGAGCTGGCGCACCGTTATCCGGGCGTGTTGATGATCGCCGAAGAAAGTACGTCCTTTGCGGGCGTTACCCGGCCCGTCCACCTGGGCGGCCTCGGTTTCACCATGAAATGGAACATGGGTTGGATGCACGACATGTTCGATTACTTCAAGCAGGATCCGGTTTACCGCAAGTTCTATCACAACAAGATCACCTTCAGCCTGATGTACGCGTTTTCAGAAAACTTTCTGCTGCCAGTCTCGCATGACGAGGTGGTGCATCTCAAGAAGTCGCTGCTCAGCAAGATGCCTGGCGATTACTGGCAGAAGTTTGCCAATGTGCGCGCCTTCCTGGGTTACATGTACGGACATCCCGGCAAGAAACTGCTGTTCATGGGGCAGGAGATCGGCCAGTGGGACGAGTGGTATGAAGGCCAAAGCGTGCAGTGGGAACTCACCAGGTTCGATTTGCACCGCCAATTGCAGGATTATGTTCGCGAATTGAACTGGTTCTACCGCTCTCATCCCGCCCTCTATGAAGTGGATTACTCCTGGGAAGGCTTCCAGTGGATCGACTTCAACGACATCGAGTCTTCCGTGATCGCGTTTCTTCGCCGTCCGAAAGGAGACGGGCCCTTCTTGGTTTTTGTCTGCAACTTCACGCCGATTGTCCGCACCGGCTATCGAATCGGCGTGCCGCTGGCGGGCGCATACCGCGAGGTCTTCAACACCGACGCCGCAATGTTCGGCGGCAGTAACGTCGGCAACGCCGGCATGGTTTTAGCCGACAATGTTTCGGCCAACGGTCATTTTCACAGCATCGTCATCACGTTGCCGCCGTTGGGAGTGCTGATGTTTGAATCGCCCAGCAAGGAATGATCCCCGGGGTTGTCGTTGCGGCGATTACTCCACGAGCTTCGGGATTGGCCTCGGCTAAGCTGCAACATTGCAGTGCTCGGCGAACCTCTAGCAGCGGTCCGCCACTGCCAAGACCTGCTGACCGGTCACATGGACGCGCTTGCGGCTACCCTCCGATGAGTTCACGACACTACTGCTGCGCTTCAGTTGTTGCGGCTGTGCCCCGTGCCGCCGCTTCAGCCCGTAATTTCGCCGCCCCCACTGGCGCGCGCGATCCGAAACGAATGTCCACTGCCGCGTTGTTTTCGAATTCCACCTCGCCGCCTCGGCTGACGATATTGGCATACACCGACCATGCCATGCCATAAACGCCCAGCACGCTGCCGACGATCTTGGACGACTGAGCCGCCAGCCCACCGACGGTGCCGAACCCGGATAGACCGCCCAGCGTCCGGCCGCCGGCGTTCCCTTGGGTCGTTCCCGTGCGCCCAGCATCGTTGTCCAAGGATTTACTGGCGATCAGCACCGAAATTGCCGGCGCGATAAATCGGGTCTTCGGTTCCTTGACCTTCACTCCGCCTTCATCGTCGACCGCAATGGCATCCTTGCCACCCGCTTCGGCGGCTTGGAGTCTGGCTTGCGTTTTCTGGACCACTGGCGCGTCGATACCAGGCGGTAAAGCTATGTTCTGAAAACTAAACCGGAGCTGCCCGCCACGCTTGAACCATTGAGCGGCATGCACCTGAGTCACGGTTCCCACTAAATGCGTGCCCTCCGGCAGGATTAACTGGTTGTCCGCGGAAAACAGTGGCTGCGAAAGAATCGCTTCCACCTTCTCGCCCTGCTTGGCATCGGCCGAATTCAGCGGCGTAATCAGCCGGGCGTGCACGATGCTGTCCGCCGGGGGTTGAGTGCCCACCAGTTTGAATGCGGCAGGCACGAAGGAAGCCGACCCGAACTCCAGCGGGGCGAGGAGTTCCGCATCGAAGCGCGTCCCTTTGCGAACCCATTGCGGATGATAGGGCAATTTCGTCAGCAGGAATTCCTGCAGGCGCTCTTTCTTATCCGGGCCGCGCACCAGATCCGCGACGCCCCTGGTGCGCGCGTTGATCTGGCGATTGATCTCGTCCTTGGCTTGTTGTTTGGCTTGCTGCTTGGTCGCATCCCAGACTCCGCCACCGGGGGTCGAAGCAGGCTTGGCCGGCTTCGCTTTCTTCGGCTTCTTGGGCGGCGACATGTCCACAATGGAATTCAGCCCTATCGTTTCGCGCGTGTTCAGCGCGATTTGCCGGCCATCCTTCAACACGATCGTCGTGAACTGCACGTTGGCCATATGGAGAGGCGTAAAATCGCCACCCAGCAGTGCTGCCGCGCGCTTCATTTTCGAATCCGGATCCAGCCGAACGACCTTCCCCTCAACTTCAACACCGGCGGGAATCACCTCGCGGTCGAATGCGAATACCGGCTCCAGGAGCTTCGCATGCACTGGTTCCCCCATCCGCTTTGTCAATCTCTTCGTGATGTATAAACGCAAGGGCACGCCTGGCGCAATTGTCAAGGGAATGTTGGTCGCGCTCTGATCCGATTGTGGGGCCGACGCCCCCGTCGGCGCCGGACGCCCTGGTCCGGCTTTGCCAGCACAATCCGAACGGAGGCCGCCGGACGCTCCGGTTGTTTGAGCAATAGAGAGAACGGCGGAAAGAAATACCGTTACGACCAAAGCCGGATTGGTTAGTTGTTGCATGGCCGACCTTTGGCAGACCGCCTTTGGCAGACCATTGTATCGCTGTCACGTGCCGGACGGATCCTGAAAATCCTATTTATGCAAAACAGCGCTCAGAATCTTCGAACCCGTGCCCCAAGCGATCAACGTGCTGTTGCCGGTCTGAACCAGCCGTGGATAGCCTAGTTCCGTTCTGCTGCCCGTTGCGACCTGCAGAACCGGCCCGGCCGCGCCGCCCTTATCCACCGCGCGAACCAGGAGCCGGGACGCGCCGTTTACCGGCCCGGAGCCCGGCTCGGAGCCCTGCTCGATCCACGACACGACGGCGCCGCCATTTCCATCGAGAGCAACCGCGGTCAGACCGTGTGAATGTCCCGTGCTGACGACCGCGGCCTTGCCGAACGTCGATCCGTTGTCCGGAGAAAATGCGATCTCCGTGCGCGGAGAATCCTGGGCGCCCGTAAACCAGGACACCACCACCTCGTTGCCCTTGGCTGCGAGAGCCGGACCGTTCACCGGGCAAGCGTCTAATTTCCAATTGTCCGCGTGTACATTCTTCGGATGCGTCCAGTGGCCACCATCAAAGCGCACTACGGAGATGTCTCGAATGTCGTCGGGCGTGTGGCCGCGGTATGCCACCACCAGGCCTTGGTCAACTTTCGCCACCGCCGTCGAACAACAGGAGCACACGTCCGTGTCGATGGCCTCTTCCTTGGTTTCCTTGCCGTTTGCGCCGACCACGCTGCGCATCAGGTAGCCAGGACCGTCCTCGCCTTTAGGAGTCTCCAGCCAGAAGAGCGAAGCCTCGCCGCTTCCGCTTCCGATCATCGAGACTAACCCATGTTGCACCGGCCGTCGATCCTGATTCGCCATCAGAGGTTGCGACCAGTGCAAGCCATCGGTCGAAGACGAAACATAGATAAACTCGGCGTCGCTCGATTGCTGCGGCATCTCCACCCAGTGCGCCAGCCAAAGCTTATCGCTCATCTGCATCACCTCCGGGAGTTCGGCCGGATGGCGGAAGAAATGCCGGTCCGTAGCCACCGTCCGCGGCTCCGACCACTTGGAATCCTTCTGGCCGGGATCTCGTAGCAGTGCGTAACGCAACTCGTGTAAACTCCCTTTGGTGGGCTCGATCCAGCTCAGGATCACGCTGCCGTCGGGTCCAGCGGACCAATTGGCCTGCAGCGCGCTATTTCCGGATGGATTGGGCAAAGGCTCTAGGGTCAACTCCTGCGCCCAGCCGCAAGCAGCGGCCAAGCACGCAACGGAAAGAATTCTCATAAGGTGCCGACACTAATTGTACTTGGAGCGCACTCCGGCAGTTTCTGCCGCCGAGGACAGGCCCAATGCTGCCCAATCAACACCTCCCGTCTAGCCCCGAACGTTAGTGAGGGGATTGGCGCAGTCCCTCACTCACCTTCGCGAACTCGGCGTGGTCACCTTGCGCCCGTCACTCAATGTCACCGCTTCAGCTTTGACTCGACGAGAACCATCCCTGGCGCGAAATCCGCTGACAGTAACTGTATCGCCAGGCTTGACTGAATTCCTGCTCCAGCCCCCACGCAGCAACGCGTTCGGGCTGGCCAGCTCAAATTCCCAAAGAACCCTGTTGCCATTCTGGTCGCTCACATCCAAGAACAGTTGAGCATGCGGATTCATCCATTCCATTTTGGAAACAGCGCCACTCAGCGTAACGGTCTTCGCCGAGTCATACTCCGCGGCAAACGAGTGGTGTCCAAACACCGGCCAGTGCATCGTCAGAATCATTAGACCGGCGGAAAGGAGGCTGCTCAGGCTAGCACGCAACACGCTATTCTATCGGAGGCGGTTTGCGGATCTGGGGAGAAACTGCGATGGCCCAACAACAATTCGACATTCTCACTATTGGCAGCGGCGAAGCTGGCAAATTCCTGGCCTGGACAATGGCAAAATCCGGCCGGCGCGTAGCCGTCGTCGAGCGCAAGTTAATCGGCGGCGCGTGCCCAAACATCGCATGCCTGCCAAGCAAGAACGTTGTTCACAGCGCGAAGGTCGCGGATCTGGCGCGCCACGCGGCGGAGTTCGGGGTTGTGACCGGTCCCGTTTCGATCGAAATGGCCACCGTCCGCGCGCGCAAGCGCCAAATGGTTGACGGCCTCATCAAGATGCACCTCGATAAATTCAAAGACAGCGGCGCCCAGTTGATTATGGGCGAAGCGCGCTTCGTGGCGCCAAAGGCGGTCGAGGTGAGAACGGACGATGGCGCCACGCTCGTTCTTACGGGCGATCGGGTCTTTCTGAACGTCGGCACACGCGCGGCCCTTCCCAATGTGCCCGGCCTCGAAAAAGCCAAACCGCTGACCCACGTTGAAGCGTTGGAATTGGATCGTCTGCCCGAGCACTTCTTCGTCGTCGGAGGCGGGTTCGTCGGGCTCGAGTTTGCTCAGGCCCTGCGCCGATTCGGCAGCCGGGTCACCATCGTGGAAAGTTCCACCCAACTCGCCGGTCACGAGGATCCCGACGTCGCGGAAGCGATCCTGCGCCTGTTTGAGGACGAGGGCATCGAGGTGCTCTTGAATACGGAACTCCTGGAAGTGCAAGGCACATCGGGTCAACAAGTCAAGCTGCGTGTGCGCAATTCGCAGGGTGAGCGGACCATAGAATGTTCCGATGTTCTCGTCGCCACCGGGCGGATAGCGAACACCGAAGGCCTGGGGCTCGATACTACCGGCGTCGAACTCGACAGCCGCGGCTACATCCGGGTGAATGAACGGCTGGAGACAACCGCGCCGGGTATCTGGGCCATGGGCGACTGCGCCGGCAGTCCGCATTTCACGCATGTCTCCTTCGACGATTTCCGGATTGTGCACCATAACCTGACCGGCGGCAATCGAACCACCGAAGGCAGGGTGGTGCCCTTCTGCCTATTTACGGACCCGGAAATGGCCCGCGTGGGATTGAGCGAATCGGAGGCGCGGAAACTGGGCATCCCTTACCGGCTCGCGAAGATTCCCATGGTGGCGGTGCTCCGCACGCGAACGCTCTCCGAAACGCGAGGCTTTATGAAAGCACTCATCGGCACGCAGAGTGACGAGATCCTGGGATTTACGGCGTTTGGCGTCGAAGCCGGCGAAGTGATGGCGGTGGTGCAGACGGCCATGCTCGGAAAGCTCCCCTATACCGCACTTCGAGACGCCATCTTCACCCATCCAACCATAGCCGAGGGCCTGATTGGGCTATTCTCGACGGTTCCTGAGCGATCGGCCGTGGGCGCGGCGTAGTTCCGCGGGCCCTCTCTTAACTCCCGCTACCGCGCACTTCATCTTCAAAATCTTGCACTTCGGTGCTCAAAAGCTGCGCCGCCCTCTAACCATATGTTTCAATAGTGATGTTGTCCCGACCAGGCACAAATTTGCGCTTCCGGCTGCGCCGGAACCTTGCGGCGACTCATCGCTTATTCCGCGAGTACCGCATGATTTTCAGGGGATTGGCGTCCACCGATCACCCGGTGATGGCGCACATCATCCCCATCCGCCGCTGTAATCTTACCTGCACCTATTGCAACGAGTACGATAATTTCTCCAAACCCGTAGTCACGGAAGTGATGGTCGAACGCCTGGACCAACTGGCCGCCTTGGGTACCAACATCGTCACCTTCAGCGGCGGCGAACCCTTGCTCCATCCGGATTTGGATCGGCTGATCGCTCACGTCCGCAGCCGCGGCATGATTGCCGGCCTCATCACCAACGGCTATTTCCTGATGCCGGACCGCATTCATCAATTGAACGACGCCGGCCTCGAACATCTGCAGATCAGCATCGACAACGTTCAGCCGGATGACGTTTCGAAGAAAAGCCTTAAGGTTCTCGATAAAAAGTTGCAGATGCTTGCCGAGAACGCGATTTTTCACGTCAACATCAACTCGGTGCTGGGCGGCGGCATCCATAACCCGGAAGACGCGCTCATTGTGGGACGCCGTGCGCTGGAGCTGGGCTTCACCTCAACGGTCGGCATCATTCACGATCATGAAGGCCAACTGCGGCCCATCAGCGGCCGCGAGCGCACCGTCTTTCTCGAAATGAAGAGCCTCGAGAAGAAGAATTTCTCCCAGTTCAATGGCTTTCAGGACGCCATCGCTAATGGAGAGCCCAGCGAATGGCGCTGCCGGGCCGGCTCACGCTACTTGTACGTTTGCGAGGACGGGCTGGTCCATTATTGCTCCCAGCAACGCGGTTATCCCGCCAAGCCGCTCGCTCAATACACCGTGGAAGACATCCGCCGCGAGTATCTCACCAAGAAATCCTGCGCGCCCTATTGCACTATTTCTTGCGTGCACCAGATTTCTTACATCGATTATTGGCGCGGTGCGCAAACCATCGAATCCGCGGAGCTCAAATCGGACGGTAAAGCGGGGGATTTGGTGCAGATCGATCACGCCGGCGCCGGCAAGCACTGAAGCTCGCTGATGAAATCGAGGCCTGTCCTCGCTGTTGGAAAAAGCGCTAGAGAGGGTCGGCGCCCTCCCGCAGGATGAACAAGACGCCATAGCGGCTCAAATTCTCGCGTCCCTGGCGGACGAAGAGTCCTGGAAAAAGCGCTTCGCGGAGAAGCGCGATGTAGTTCGCCGGATGGCGAAAGAGGCCGCGGATCAGGATTGAGGGGAAACCCTCGCACTAGACGATCTGCTCTGATGGAGTCGCGGACCACTCGTCAATTC
>DATFZA010000529.1:0-3499 GCA_035314765.1 Bryobacteraceae bacterium | reverse complement strand
GTAGCGTGGCTGCTCGGCGTCAAGTATAACGACTGCCAGAGCATCGGCAACCTGCTGGGCACGCGCCTGGTGTTGAATGAGTTCATTGCGTTTCAGAAGCTCGGCCCCATGCGCCCGCAGCTCGATCCGCGCTCGTTTGTGATCGCCACCTTCGCGCTCTGCGGGTTCGCCAACCTCAGTTCCATCGCCATCCAGATCGGCGGCATCGGAGCGTTGGCGCCCACGCGCAAGTCCGATCTGGCGCGGCTGGGACTGAAAGCCGTGGCCGCGGGCACCATGGCGAATTTCATGTCTGCCTGCATCGCCGGGATGTTGTTGTGATCGAAGCCCATATCATTGAAGCCGCCGTCGGCCGCATCCACAAATTGTCGCCCCATCGGCCTACTCGAGCGGTGGTGCTCGGCAGTGGCTTGGGCGCTTTCGCCGATCAACTATCGGGCGGGACCGAAATTCCTTACACTGAGATCCCCGGCTGGCCCCGCTCCACAGCCATGGGTCACGCCGGCCAACTGGTCGTCACGCCGGACGTCATCGTACAATCCGGCCGCGCGCACTTCTATGAAGGGCACTCTATCCAGAGCGTGGTTTTCGGCGTGCGCGTGCTGCATGCCCTCGGCGTCCGCTCCATCGTGTTTACCAACGCGGCGGGCGGAATCAATCTCTCTTACGCGCAAGGCGCGCTCGTGCTGATCTCCGATCACATCAACCTGCAAGGCGTCAATCCGCTGATCGGGCCCAATGACGATTCGCTTGGGCCCCGGTTCCCCGATATGTCGGAAGCCTATTCCGCCGCCTATCGCGAACTGGCGCGCCAGGCTGGCGCGGACATGGGTTTGACCCTCGAAGAAGGCGTATACGCCGCGCTCACCGGACCCAACTACGAAACGCCGGCCGAGATTCGCTATCTGCGCGCCATCGGAGCAGACCTCGTGGGCATGTCCACCGTTCCCGAGGTAATTCTGGCGAACTATCTCGGCATGAAGGTGCTGGCCATTTCCTGCGTCACCAACATGGCCGCCGGAATCCTGCCGCAAAAGATCAATCACGAGGAAGTGTTGGAAATCGGCCGGCAGGTTCGCGGCACCCTGGTCCAACTCCTGAATGCCATCCTCCCTCAACTGACATGACAGAACTCGCTGAAGCCGCGCTACGCGCCCGGGAGAATGCTCATGCGCCGTTCTCCCACTTCAAAGTCGGCGCCGCGCTGGAAGACGCCACGGGCACAGTTTTCACCGGTTGTAACATCGAAAATGCGACCTACGGCCTGACGCTTTGCGCCGAGCGCGTGGCGGTGTTCAAAGCCATCTCTGAAGGCGCACGCAACTTCGTACGCATTGCCGTGGCCGCCGAAACCGATGTCCTCACTCCGCCCTGTGGCGCATGCCGGCAAATTCTCTGGGAATTCTGCGGCGACATCGAAATCACGCTGGTCAACCCCGCGGGCAAACAGGAAACCTTGCGCCTCGCCAGCCTCTTCCCCCGTCCCTTCGACGCCAGCTTTCTGTAACCTGTTTCGCATGAGCGCCGGGGACCGCGGAAGGAACAATGAAAACCGCCGAGCTCCCGGCGCGGATGGGGACACAGCGGGCCCGGGTCCGAACTCCCTCAATCAAGCCTGGCATGATGGCAGGTTTTCAAAAGTGCTGTAGGGCGAACGCCCTCGTTCGCGCCGGACCCCCTGGCCCTGCTCTGCACCGAAGCCAACGAAGCGTAGCCCGCGATCCTCGGCCCTCTGGATGCAGGCCTGCTAACCAGCTTCCGACTACTAATCGGCCGGTGTTCTGCCGATATAGATTTTGTGCGAAGTTTGCATGTGAAGTTTGCATGTTAAGATGCACTAGGATACCTGTGGGAGGAGCAACGGCCCGGGGCGATCTCAACCCTTGATCTTCAACGAATGACGTACAACTAAAACCCGGCGCAGCCGGACCAACCCCGGCAATAGGCCGGAGTAACCCCGGCGGTAGCCGGACCAACTGTTAGTGGCCGGGCTAGACGCCGGGCTAGACCCCGGACTAGAAAATGTACAACGCCTTTTTTGGATTCAACGACAGCCCCTTCAGCTTGAGCCCCGATCCCGCCTTCTTGTATCGGAGTACTCAGCACGAGGAAGCGTTGGCCAACCTCATCTACGGCGTCCAGAGCCGGAAGGGGTTCATTGTGCTCACCGGCGAAGTGGGCACCGGCAAAACCACCATGCTGGAATGCCTTCGCGATTTCTTGGAAGATCAGTACGTCGAGTTCGCATTCATATTTAACTCCCGCATCAATCCCGATCAGTTTTTTGAGATGATCGCCTACGATCTCGATCTGCGCTGCACCCGCACTTCGAAGACGGAAGTCCTCTTCGCCCTGAATGAGATGTTGATCCACCAGACCGAGCAGGGCCGTACCACCGTGTTGATCGTGGACGAAGCCCACAATCTGGAATGGGAGGTCCTCGAAGAGATCCGGCTCCTGGGCAATCTGGAGAATCGCCGCGGCAAGCTGATTCAGGTGATTCTCGCCGGTCAGCCCGAGCTGGACCGCAAACTGGAAGCTCCCAATCTCCGGCAGCTCAAACAGCGCATCGTGCTGCGCTGTAATCTCCAGCCCTTCACTCCCGCGGATTCGCTCGAATATGTGAACAGCCGCCTGACCAAAGCGGGCATGCCCAACCAGACCGTTTTTTCCTCCGATTTGATGTCCGAAATTCATAGCCGGGCGCAAGGTATCCCTCGCGTCATCAACGCCATATGCGACAATTTGTTGCTGACTTGTTTCGCCCTGGAAACCAAATCAGCCACCATCCCGATGCTGGATGAAGTCTGCGCCGACATGCGCCTGGAGTGGCCTGGACGCCGCACCCGGGGGGATCGCTCCCGCTATGCCGGTCAAGCTTATGAGACGCCGTTCTCGACCCGCGGAGATTAGCCGCGGTTATAGCGGTGTTACAAGTTAGCTCCTGTGACCAGTTTGAGATGTCACAGCTCGAGCAAAAACCGTATCCCGTACTTATTTCGCACTTAGGTAGAAATGACGTGCCTTTGGGTTGCGTCAGATATAACACAGAAACCCCACATTTATGGATGTCACTACTTCTTACTGGCGTCAGTTCTCAGCGTTTGCTAGAAACCAGCGGCGTCGTTCCCGCCGCCGGACGGCTCGCCTTCTGGCCCAGGCCTTTCTCGCCAATCCGGTCCGCAAGCCAGGATCGTCCAATCCCTTGGCTACGAACGCGCTCCGGCGTGACGCGCGTTTTACCATTCACTAGAGCGCGGCATTTTCCCTCGCGGCTCTTTCCAGCACCTGCGGCACGTTCCAGCGCTCGAGGCACGTTCCAGCGCCTGCGGCATTTTCCAGCGCGGCACGTTCGATTGCTCGCAGCACGTTCGATTGCTTGCGGCACGTTCCAGCGCCCGCGCGGCACGTTCCAGCGCTCGCGGCATTTTCCAGCGCTCGCGGCTCTTTCCAGCACCTGCGGCATTTTCCAGCGCTCGCGGCTCTTTCCAGCACCTGC
>DATFZA010000528.1:0-24113 GCA_035314765.1 Bryobacteraceae bacterium | reverse complement strand
TGGAGCGAGTTCAACCAGCGCATGGAGCAGATCGCCATGGAGTTGCTTGGCCCCTTCGCTCAACTCGAAGGCGGGCCTCATGCGATCGATTCCGGTGAGTGGTCGCACAGCTATCTACGCTCACGCGCGTCGACTATCGCCGCCGGCACCTCCGAGATTCAGCGCAACATTGTGGGGCACAACGTACTTGGGCTACCCAAGAGCTACTGACTGGAAACCGGGGAACGTCTCGTCCGTCCCCAGTTTTAGCGGTTGATGTCGCGATGCGTCTGCTTTACCTTGAAACCGGAGCGAGCCAGCCGCTTGCAGACTTCCGCCGCGATCATTACCGACCGATGGTGGCCGCCGGTACAGCCGAAGCCGATGGTCAGGTAACTCTTCCCTTCCCGGATGTAATGCGGGATCAGGTAAAGCAGCAGGTCCGTAATGCGGTCCATAAACTCCACCGTTTGCGGAAAAGAGCGGATATAGCGCGCCACGCTGGGATCGCGGCCGGTTTTGTTCTTGAACTCCGGTATATAGTTCGGATTCGGAAGGAAGCGGACGTCAAAAACCAAGTCGCTATCCGGAGGGACGCCGTGCCGGTAGCCGAAGCTGGTGACGTCGATGCGCAGCTGCGCTTCATCTCGCGCACCCACCACGTTGGCGCCGATCACATCCCGCAGTTCATGTACATTGAACTTCGCGGTATCGATGATATGATCGGCCAACTTCCGGATAGGCGCAAGTTGCTCGCGCTCGGCCAGAATGCTTCCTCTTACGGACAGTTCGGTCCCCAAGGGATGCGGCCTGCGGGTCTCGCTGAACCGGCGCATCAGCGTCTCATCGTCCGCTTCCAGGAAGATCAGCCGCGTTGAGATCTCTTTGCGAATCCGGCGGAATAAGGCAGGGAATTGCTTCAGGCTTCCGCCTTCGCGAATGTCGACGACAATCGCGGCGCGGCGCGCCGAAGGTGAGTCCCGGATGAGTTCTGAAAACTTCGGAATCAGTCCGATGGGCAGATTGTCTACCGCGTAATAGCCGATATCCTCGAGCGCCTTCAACGTGGTGCCCTTGCCTGAGCCGCTGAGGCCGGTGATGATCACCAGATCGGCGCTGCGTACCTCAGGCTGTTCCGCTTGGCGTGTGGACATCAGGTTGAGGTTGAGAGGCCCGCGCCGTGGGCGGCCAGGGGGTCGCCCGCCGACCAGGGGATCGGCCCCACATTGTCTTGCACGCCTCCGCTTGTGATGCCAACCGCCACACTCAGGTCTCCAGCAAGTCGAAGTGCCCGTCCGGCCTCCGCATCAGCACGCTTTGCTTGTCCGTGCGGGCATCGCGGAAGGTCAGATACGTGTCGGTTGCGCCAATCTCCAGCATGGCTTCTTCCAGGGTCATCGGCTTGCGGCCGTCCCTGGTATTCACCGGGAATACGCGCGGAGTTTTCGGCGGAGCGGCCTTGGCGGCTTTTCCTGGTTTGGCTTCGACCCTGGGGGCAGGGACCGCGATCGCGGTCTTGTCCTTCGCCCGGTAGCCGTCGCGGAACTTCTCCTGCATCTTTACCACTTGCTTCTCTAGCTTCTCGATCGCGTCGCTCATCGCAATGGCCAGATCGGCGTCTGAACCGGCGCCGGCCAGGGCATGATCGTACGCGTGGGCGGTGATCTCAACTTTGTGCAGGTGCCGCTGGCGGGACAGAATCACGTGCACCTCCTTTTCGCCGCGGCGCTCGAGCCTTTTTACGCACTTTTGCAGCTTGGCTTCGAGCTTGGTCTTCAGCTTTGCCGGCAATTCAGCCGGAGTTCCCGTATATGCAATTTTCATTGAAAGCCACCTCTCGCGAGGGGAGAAAAAATCAGGGCCTCACGCGCCGCTGATGGGTGGAGGGTATTTTCATATCTTCGCGATATTTGGCGACGGTGCGCCGCGTCACGTCGATCCCTTCCGATTTCAGCCGGGCGGTGATATGCTCGTCCGTCAGCGGGTGCTGCGGATCCTCCTCCTCGATCATCTTCTTTACTCTCCGCTTCAATATTAGCAACGGAGTGCCACTGCCGGCGATTCCCTGCACGGCTTCGGAGAAGAAATAACGCAGTTCGAAAACGCCTTGCGGAGTGTGGGCGTATTTGCTCGATACGGCCCGGCTGACGGTAGAAGGATGCACGCCAATCTCTTCGGCCACTTCTTTGATCATCATCGGCTTCAGTTGATCGATGCCGTACTCGAGAAAGTCCATCTGGCGCCGCACGATCGATTGGCAGACTTTCGAGATGGTCTGCTTGCGCTGCTCAATGTTCTTGATCAACTGAAGCGCTGACGCATAGCGCTCCTTGACGTAGTTCCGCACTTCTTTGCTCGGCGCCTGGTCCCGGTCGAGCATGCGTTTGTATTGAGCGTTCAACCGGACTTGCGGGATGTCTTCGTCATTGAGCTGGATCAGATATTCGTCGCCGTCCTTGGAGATGTAGACGTCCGGCTCGATCTGGCGAGCGCCGGCGTTGGAATAGCGCAGGCCAGGATAAGCGTCCAGGTGACGGATCACGTTCAGCGCGA
This sequence comes from Bryobacteraceae bacterium, assembly GCA_035314765.1. Taxonomy (GTDB): domain Bacteria; phylum Acidobacteriota; class Terriglobia; order Bryobacterales; family Bryobacteraceae; genus DATFZA01. Next base: position 21,581 of record DATFZA010000528.1, on the reverse strand, counting down.
TCTGGACATGCTCCATTGGCCGGCCTAGAACCTTGGGCAAGTCGCGAACCTGCCGCATTTCCACCAGCTTCAGGTGGTCGGAAACGATTTGCCAGGCGACGCCGCCCCGGGCGTTACGGCTCTCCAGTTGCAGCAGCAGGCATTGGCGAAGATCTTTGGCGCCGACGCCCGACGGATCGAGCGTCTGCACAATGAGCATCGCTTCCTCCGTCTCCGCCAGCGTGTGGCCGCCGGATTCGGCGATCTCCTCAAGCGGAGTGGTCAAATAGCCGTTGTCATCCAGGTTCCCGATGATATTGGCCGCCGCATCGCGCACCGCCTCCGGCATCACCAATACCGCCAACTGCGAATGCAAATGATCGGCCAAAGTGACACGCGAGGATAAAAATGTTTCGAACGAAGGCTTCTCGACGTTCTCCGCCGCCGGGCTCTTGTAGCCAGGATCGAGGTAGTCGTCGAAAAAAGAGCCGAAATCGATTTCTTCGAACGGGTCCTTATCCGGCTTGACTTCGACCGCTTCCGCTTCTCCAGCAACTGCCGCGCCCGCCGCATTGCCGTCCAGCAAGCCGGACTCCGCCGTTGCCAGAGACTCGAAATCCGGGCCTGGTTCTTCGAAGCCGATGCCAGGTTCGGCATCCGTGTTGGCGCCGTTGACGGTTTCCAAAATACTCTTGTCCGCTGGATCGGAGACCCGTTCCTCGGTTTCGAGAAAGGCCTGAACCTCTTCCGGCGTCAACTCCTCGCCCGCCTCGCTGGTTTCCTCGAGAACGGGATTCTCGGCGATCTCTTGAAGGATCATCTCCTTCAGTTCCAAGCGCTGCACCTGAAGGATCGTGACCATCTGGACCAGCCCAGGCGTCAGGATCTGCTTCTGCGCGACCTTCAATTGCAGTCTCGGCGAAAGCATAGGCGTTCTGCTCCATGATAACGCGTTCCCGGCTCCGATTAGAGTACCCGGCCAGGTCAAATCGGCAGTTTGGCGCTAGGATTGCGTGCATAAATCTCGATCCATTGACCGCGCCTGCTCCAGCGCATCACCGGCGTCAGGCGAAAACGCGCGAAGACCGCGGCGGGGTCGATCTGCGGACCGTATTGATAGAAGTGCGTCAATAGCTTACGAACCAGAGGGAAGCGCAAGACACCCCAATTCGGTTCCCAGGTCCGGGAATAAAGCACCAGAACCGAGACTTTGCCGGGATCGATCCGCTCCCAGGTCGACGCGCGCAAGTCGGAAGTTTCCTCCGCGATCAGCGGCCGCGTCACATAGCCGAAAGCCGGATCGCGAAGCGCTTGCGTCAGCGGCCAGGCGGTGTAGATGGGCAGCCCGGAATACTTGGCTTCCAACTCGCGCGCCGCGCTCTGGTGCAGTTCCACGAAATCCGTCATCGCCAGATTGTTTTCATACGGAAATGGAAAGGGCGGATTCAAAAAGAGCCCAAGCAGCAGTCCGGCGCTCACCACGGCGAGACTCAGGTTGCGCCACAGCGCCGGCAGCACGCAGCATCCCGCCGCCATCGCCACGTAAAGGAGGGGAAGCACCGGCAGGAGATAGCGCTCTAACTCCGCGCCACCGAGCACACTGACCAGCAGCACGTGAGCCGCGAAAAAGAGCCAAACAAATCTCCACTGAGGCGTGCGAAACAGGCCATATCCGCGCCAGGCAACCAGGATCGCGAGATTGCCGACCCAACGAAAATCCGCCAGACCCAGGAAATAGAGGCGGCGCAACAGGCATAAAACGATGCGCACCGGGTGCAGCGCATAGCCCACGTTGTAATGAGCGAAGCCGGCATCGCCGAGCCACTCGCCCGTGGCCGATTTCAGCACGAGTAACCACGCGGCGAGCGCCACCAGCGGGGCGATGTAAAACGCGGCGCTCGCGAGCCGCCGGCCCCGCCTGGCCGAGGCATCCGGCGAATCAGGCTCTGAAACAGCCCCGAACGTCAGTGAGCGGAACTGCGCACCACCGCGTTGCGCAAACAGCAGCCAGATTCCGCACAACAGCGGAAGCAACACGCCGGTTTCCTTGACCAACACCAGCGCCGTGCAGGCCAGAGCGGCCGCGGCGTGCCGGTTCCGGAGGAACAGCCCAAGCCCCACAACCGTGAACAGAGCCGCCGGCAGATCCAACTGGGCCATCATCGACTGCGTGTAAACCAGCGGATCGGCGGCCAGCAATACCAGCGCGGCAAATGCGGCTGCGCTGTGCAACCCCCGGCACAGCTCAACCGCCAGCAGAAACGTGGCCACAAAGAAAAGCGCGGCCAGCGCCAGCATGGCTGTCCGCGTCACGGTAAGGGAGTAACCGAACACGCTCCACATGACTGCCAGGTAAGCCATGACGCCCGGCGGATGCACGTTTGGAACGGTGGAGTGCGGTACCCAGGCGGCGACGTGCTGCCAGGCGGCGCCGTGCAAAATGTCTAGCGCCGCGGGAACGAACTGGCCCATTTCGTCCCAAAAATACGGCAACGTGAAGTAGGGCGCGTGGATCAGGAAGACCAAGATTGCCGAGGCGCCCAAAACGACTAGCTGAACGCCGGCGGAGACGCGGCGCCGATTGTCCGGCGACGCCGGCATTACTGAATCTGACCGGCTCCGGCCCCTTGCGGCTCGAGTTTGATCTCGCCAAAGGCCGCTTCATACTGGGTGACGTTCTGATGCAGGATATTGAAGAGCGCCTTGGCCTGCTGCGGACTAAGATAGACGCCCTGGAAGTTTTGAATGTAGACGGTGTCGGCGGCGGTCTGGCTGATGGTGCCAAACATCAGGAAGAAGTCCCAGAGGTTAACGCGGATCTGAACACTGTTGGCGTATCCTTCGCGATAGTCCGAGCTATTGCTTAGCTGGATCTTCGGCGATTGAGTGGGCATCATGATAATCCGATGTTAACCCAAAGATGTTAACCCGAACCCTGCAATCGCCATTGACGGTCAAGCCAAGAAACTGAACAGACTCTGCCGGGGCACCAGGGACTCGGCCTGAATGGCCGCCTGCTCCTGAGTGTTGTCCAGCGTAAATTCGGTAATGACCTGGGTAAGATCGGCGTTCTGAATGCCTCCAATTTCGGTGGTGAGCTGGGTTTCGTAATTGGCGCCGAAGTTGGTCGCGTTGGTCACCTGATCCTGCACATTGCCGTAGAAAGCCAACTGTTGATTGAGGAAAGTACCAGCGGTGCCAACATTGCCAAGCGCGGCCGTGATCGCGGTGGAATCGCCGCTGAGGACAGCGGAGCGCAAGGCGGTGAGCGACTGAAAAACGCTCTGCGTGGGATCGGACGCGTCGAAAATATCTTGCGCCGTCTTGGCGGGGGCAAACAGGGAACCATCGGCGGATTGCACCAGTCGCGTGGATGGACTGCCCGCAAAAGCGCTGACCGGAGTGGTTTGCGTGAGATCGATGGTGTAAGGTTGCGTCTGGTCCGCGTCTCCAGCGAAGACATACCGTCCGTCGACTTGGGTATTGGCGACGGTTACGAGTTGCTGGAGAACGGTGCCCAATTGATTGGCGACCGTTTGCTGGGTCGCGGCGGAATCGAAGCCGCTTTGGCCTTGCGCGCCGAGGGTCTGTGCTTGCTGCACCAGACTGACGGCCGATTCGAGAGCGGTTTCAGAAGAATCGACCTGCGCTTTGACGTTAACCAGATTCTGATCGATTTGCTGGGTGCGGGAAAGGGTGGCCTGGGTTTGCAGCAGCTGCGAAACCTGGTCCGGAGCGTCCGAAACGGTGGCAATGCGCAAGCCGGTGGAGAGTTCCTGTTGCGCCTTCTCGGCACGCTGCTGAATGTGGTTGAGGCCATTGAGGAACTGTTGGGCGGCGGGATTGAGAGTGCTAAGCATGTCGGTTGCTCCTTTGTCTAGGTGGTGGGCACGGCGTTGATCAAGCTTTGCAGGGTCTGATCAATGACGTTTATCAGCTTGGATGTCGCTTCGTACGATTGTTGGTATTGGAGCAGTTGGGCAGCCTCCTGATCGAGGGACACTCCGGACTCCTGCGTGCGAAGACTCTGTGCCTGGGTGAGCAGGTCCTGAGAAGAGGATTGCGCGTCCTGCGCGTTTGAGATATCGCGGCCCACGTTGGCCGCCAGATTTCCGTAGGCTTCAGTAAACGTTGCACCTCCCACTTCCGGAGCTTGGGCTAGGGCGGCAACCACCAATGCGTTGCCGTTGCCTCCTGGGGCGCCGGCGGACGCGGCCGCAATCTGGTCCGGAGTGATGGAGGTTACCGAGAGTGTTTGGGCCACGCCTTGAGTGGGATCGTAGGTGAACAGGTTTTCGACCGGCGCCGCGCCGGTAGTGTCCACGCCGTTGCCCAGCGCGGTATTGACCTGATCGGCCACGGTTTGCGCCAGGGTGTTGAGCTGCGCCAGGTAGCCCGGAATGGTCGTGTTGGTAACTTGCAACTCCCCAGCCAATTGTCCGGTGGTGAAATCGGCGGTGATGTCCCGGCCGGTAGAGTCCAGAATCTGTGTGACCCCGTTGGAAGACGCCACCGAGATCGGCGACACCTGGTCGCCCAGAACCAGCGGCGTCCGGCCATTCAAGTAGACATTCAGCGAGCCGTTTGGCTGTTGCAGAACGGTGACCTGCGCATATTGAGAAAGTTGCTCGAGGTCGCTGTTGAGCTGCGCGTCCACGCCGGCGTTCTGGGTGCCCGCAGCGCCCGCGGCGCCCGCCGTCGTTAGCTGGGCGATGTTCGTAGCCAGGCTGTTGATATCACCGACGGTGCCGCCGGCATTGGTGGCGCTGGTAGCGGCTTGGGACTGCAGCCCATTCGCGGTTTGCTGGAAAGCTTGCGCTAGTTGCCCGGCATCGTTAATCACGGTTTGACGCGCCGTCGCGTCATTGGGCGTTATGCTGAGCTGGGAGAAACTGTTGAAAAACTGGCTGAGCGTACTCGAGACGCTGGAGCTAGAGGTGAGACTGAAGTATGGTTGGAGCGCCCCAAGATCGTTGGTCCGCTCGGTCGCCAAACCGAGAGCCGATTGTTGAGTGCGCACGTTCTGCTCGGCGTTCGCATTCCGGGAGCTCAGAGTGCCGGTCGACAACACTCCACCGGGCAGACCGACGGTGAGGTCAAACGGAAGCGCCGCGGTTTCCAGGCTCTGGCGCGCGTAACCGGGCGTGGATGCATTCGCGACGTTGTTCTCCGTCACTTGCAAGCCTTGCGTGATCACCCCGAGCGAATTCGCCGCCGTTTGCAGAGTCGTAAATAGACTACCCATGAAGCACCAGATCCTTTTCCAATTGCTTTTCCGGAAGCGGCGCGCTGGCCGCGCCATCGGAGTTATAGCGGAGTGAACAGTCGTGTCCGGCCAGCAAGTTTAGGCGGTCGGAATAAAAGGCGGCGGCCTGCCGTGCCAAAGTCCGCACCCGATCGAGTTCGCGGCGCACCTGGCGCGCGCTTTCCCAGGCCTCCGACGATTGGGCGCCGCCCGGATACGCCGGCAAGAGCGCTAAGCCTTGACGGAGCAGGTGAATGGCCCGCTCCAACTCGGGCAGTGCATTCTCCAATGCCTCCGCCGAAGGATGCAGCAGGCGCTGCCGGACATTTCTCAAGCCTGCGCGGGCTTGGTCAAACTGCCGGCCAGCTTCTTCCACGAATTTTCTCGCGCTCGTCATTTCAGATACACTCAGTCACCTACACTCAGTCACCTACACTTAGGGCCTGTCATGAAGCAAACTTGCCACCGCTCCGAGACCGCTTGCCGACACGCGCGGCTCGGTCACGTTTTCTTCAGCCGCGACCGTCAGGGACCGGTTGCATCGTTTGTTTTGTGACAGGCACTTGGCGGCGTCATTTCCCTGACACGCCACCCCTGATTCGCCATCCTGGACACGCCACTCCTAAGAACGCCGTGTTCGTACCGGTTCCCGCCGCCGCCCGTCGGCAGACGCGACCATGAGAAGCTCTGGAAAAATTTGGCGATGGGATCGATTGGGCCCACTTTTGTTTCCGCTCCGCCCTTCCGGTTCGCGAACGCCTGCACCAAGCAGGCGAACTCCGAAATACGAGAGTGCCCCTCCGAAACAGCGTATTTAGTCATACACACGTGAGTTCCTTTGCGCTAGAGTTCGCTACGCTCTTATGTGCTGATTGATGATGCTCTCGCTCACTGCCGGCGCTTCGATCTGGTAGGACTGGTTGGCGGCCGCCGCGCTCAGTTCCGCCAAACGCGCGGTCTGTTGGGGTGAGTTGCTTTCGCTGGCTTGCAGCGCGGCACTGAAGCTCGATAGTGAGACTTGGTCGGCGGCGGCGCCCACCAGATCCGCCAGGCGGAGGCGGAGTTCCGTCGAGAGCTGGACTGTTCGCGCTGGACTGACTCGTACACTCCCGCTCGCGGCCGAATTCTTAATATTCATGGGATCGTCCTGGGCATCTGCTAATTCCTTATCGGCGAAGCAACGCCCGCTATTGACGGAATAGGTGCGAGAAGATGGCCGGGATATGACGGGAAATTGCCAGTCTGCGGTTTCTTACAACTGCGTCTGCGGATTATGGCTGAACCATCTCATAAACCCCGGACGCCGGTTCATAAGCCCGCGACGGCGGTTCACAAACCCGCGCTGGGGGTCCATAACGCTGCGTGGGTCGAGAGACTCTTCCCGAGTGGCTGGTTTCGGTCGAGGGGTCATCGATTGCGTGTAGTGAGCCAACAGTTCGGTGGGATCCAAATCAATGGAGGATGCATATTGGCGCAGATAACTGGTGCTGAAAATCCCGCCCGGAAGCTTATGAAATTCTTCCGCCTCAATGGCCCGCAAGAACTGCAGACTGATCTTAGTCCGCTCGGCAATTTGCTCCAACGAAATGTCCTGGCGCTGGCGCCATCGGGCTAAGCCCAGAATTGTCACTGGTGATCCCATATCTCTCCCCACGGTCGGGACTACTAAGATGGACGGAAGGTCCATAGTACCGCAAGATTTGTCCCTCCGGAAACAAAAATTAGCAAACTTGGTCTGGCGGCACGCTATCTTATCGTCTACTTTGTTCATTGCGTATCCATAGGATTAATCCTAGAAGGAACGCGGGTTGATCGGCCGCTTGGGCATCCCCTCTCCAACCAATAATTTGGAGCACATTCAAAGTTGGCTTGGAAATCGAACTTCGTATCCCAGGTCAGGCTGAATCGGGACTAACCAAAGAAATCAGAAGCCGATGAACCAGACCAGCGGCCCAATCACTTATCCAATTTATGGAAGCAATCCGGTCATCGGAGCTGCCCGGGTGACGCCGCCGCGCTTCGGATGACTTCCCAGCCGTCCTAACTCGAGCGCCGCGGCTGGCGCCGCTCCAGCACCGGCAGGCGGAGGCCACATTTGTCTAGAGAATGTTTCAGAACAGCCTTCTTGGGTGCGGAGGAAGAGTTTCCAGCTGTACCGCCTGGCAGGGAAGTATGGGCGCGACGGGTTAGGACCTTGTCCAAAAGTTTAGATTTCGCGCCTCAGACCGTCTCGCAAGAGGGACTTCACCTAGGGATCTTACCCCGTCGGCAGTAGTCTTGAGGGCACTTCTGAAAATATTTTAAGAAACGCGTGCCGAAGGTTCGTGCTTTAGGATACAATCCACTGACGGAGGCCGGTTTATCCGCGAACTCACCGGCAGAGTTGAAAAGGGAGGGGCAAAGTGTCCTCACAAGCTAAACCACAATTTGAGAAGATCAGCGCACTCGATACGTTGTGCGTTAATACCATCCGCACGCTGTCGATGGACGGAGTACAGCAAGCCAATTCCGGCCATCCGGGCACACCGATGGCCATGGCGCCGGTAGCTTACGCGCTTTGGCAATACCAACTCCGATTCGATCCCGCCGATCCGATTTGGCCGGACCGTGACCGTTTTGTGCTGTCCATGGGCCACGCCTCGATGTTGTTGTATTCGATGCTGCACCTGACCAAAGTCTCGGCGGTCGATCCGAAGTATGAGCGCCTGGGCACTCCGTCCGTGACGCTGGACGATCTCAAGCGTTTCCGCCAGCTGGACAGCAAGTGTCCCGGCCATCCGGAGTATCACTGGACGTCCGGCGTTGAGACCACCACTGGACCGCTGGGCCAGGGCGTGGCCACCAGCGTGGGCATGGCCATCGCCGGTAAATGGATGGGTGAACGGTTCAATAAGCCCGACTTCACCATGTACGACTACAGCTGTTTTGCGCTGGGTGGCGACGGCTGCATGATGGAAGGGGTGAGCAGCGAAGCTGCGTCCATCGCGGGCCACTTGAAACTTGGCAATCTCTGCTGGATCTATGACAACAATCATATTTCCATCGAAGGCAACACGGCGCTTTCGTTCAGCGAGGATGTGGCGACTCGGTTTATCGCCTATGGCTGGAACGTCCTGCGCGTGGGCGACGCCAACGATCTGGAACGGCTGAACAATGCTTTCGAAACGTTTAAGAAAACCAAGGACCGTCCGACACTGATCATTGTGGACAGTCACATCGCCTACGGCGCCCCGACCAAACAGGACACCAGCGGCGCGCACGGCGAACCGCTAGGGGACGAGGAGATCAAGCTCACCAAACGGGGCTACGGCTGGCCGGAAGACGCGAAATTCCTCGTTCCGGATGGTGTCTACGATCACTTCCAGAACGTGATGGGCAAACGCGGTAAAGAAGCGCGCGATGCCTGGAATGCCAAGTACGAAGCGTACAAGACGAAGTTTCCGGAGCTGGCGGCGGAACTGATGCAGATGCAGCACCGCGAACTGCCCAAAGGCTGGGACAAGGATATTCCGGTATTTCCCGCCGATCCCAAGGGCGTGGCGGGGCGCGAGGCTTCGGCCAAAGTCGAGAATGCCATCGGAAAGAACGTGCCTTGGCTGATCGGCGGTTCAGCCGATTTGGCGCCGTCGACCAAGACCAGGCTCACCTTCGAGGGAGCGGGCGATTTTGAAGCGGGCAGCTATGGCGGCCGCAACATGCATTTCGGCATTCGCGAGCACGCTATGGGGTCCATTCTCAATGGCTTGTCGCTATCGAAGGTGCGGCCGTTCGGCTCGGGCTTCCTGATCTTCAGCGATTACATGAAGAACCCCATCCGTCTGGCGGCGATCATGGAGATCCCGGTGATTTTCATCTTCACGCACGATTCGATCGGCGTCGGCGAAGACGGCCCGACTCACCAGCCGGTGGAGCAGCTCATTTCGCTGCGGGCGATCCCCGGGTTGATCACCATGCGGCCCGGCGATGGCAACGAGGTGGCGGAAGCCTGGAAGCACATCATGCAGTTGCAGCATGAACCGGTTTGTCTGATTCTTTCGCGCCAGAACATGCCCACGCTGGACCGGACCAAGTTTGCGCCGGCCACCGGACTGCACAAGGGGGCGTATGTTTTGGCCGACGCCGCAGACAAAAAGCCGGACGTGATCTTGATTGGCACCGGCACGGAGGTGGGACTCGTTGTTGACGCCTACGAGCGCTTGACCAAAGAGGGAGTCAAGGCCCGTGTGGTCAGCATGCCATCCTGGGAGATTTTCGATCATCAATCGCAGGAATACCGGGACAGCGTTTTGCCGCCTTCGGTAAAGGCGCGAGTGTCGGTAGAGCAAGCCTCGACCATGGGTTGGAATCGTTACGCCAACCGAGCCGTCGGCATGACCACGTTTGGCGCGTCGGCACCCCTGAAGGAACTGCAAAAGAAGTTTGGATTTACGCCGGAGGCCGTGGTGGCCGCGGCGAAAGAGGAGATCAAGAAGCACGCCTAGGCGCGTAAGAAATTGAAATGCACGGCGCGGGCTACAAAGTGGCCCGCGCCCGGATTTCTTAACTAGAAAGGAGACTTCTCACATGAGCGCTTCTACAGTGCCCACTACCGCGAAAGTAAAGAATCCGCTGCAAGACTTGTACGCGAAGTACGGCCAGTCGGCTTGGCTGGATTATATCCGGCGCAGCCTGATCAGTAGCGGCGATCTGAAAAGATACATAGACGACGACGGCCTTGGTGGCGTAACGTCGAACCCAGCGATTTTCGAGAAGGCGATTACCGGCAGCACCGATTACGCTGAAGCGCTGCTGGAGTTGCAAAAGAACAAAAGTTTGGACGCCATGGCGATCTACGAGACCATGGCGATCAAGGATATTCAGGACGCGGCCGATGTGTTGCGCCCGGTTTACGAGCGCACCCGGAAACGCGACGGTTACGTGAGCTTCGAGGTCTCGCCCTTTCTGGCCAAGGACGCCGAGGGCACGGTGGCCGATGCGCGCCGCCTTTGGAAAGCCGTTAACCGGCCCAATCTCATGGTGAAAGTTCCGGCCACGCCGGAATGCATACCGCCCATTCAAACGTTGATCGGCGAAGGCATCAACATCAACGTGACGCTTTTGTTCGCGCAAACGGAATACGAGAAGGTGGCGCAGGCATATATCGCCGGACTGCAAAAATACGCAGCGGGTGGAGGCGACCCGAGCCATGTGGCGAGCGTGGCCAGTTTCTTCATCAGCCGTATCGATTCGATGATCGACGCCATCGTTAACGCGAAGCTGAAACAGACCAGCGATCCGAAAGAACAGGCGCTGTTGAAGAGCGTCCAAGGCAAAGTCGCCATCGCCAACGCCAAGCTGACCTATCAGCGCTACAAAGAAATCTACAGCGAGCCGGCCTGGAAAGCTCTCGCAGCCAAAGGCGCGCAGACGCAACGCCTTCTCTGGGCTTCCACCAGCACCAAGGATCCGAAATACTCTGACGTGCTGTACGTGGATGAACTGATCGGGCCCGATACGGTGAACACCATGCCGCCGCCCACCTTCGAGGCCTTCCGCGGTCATGGCAACCCCAAGGCGAGCCTCGAAGCGGACATCGACGGGGCTCACGACGTGATGGATACGCTCGAAAAAGTGGGCATTTCCATGAAGAAGGTGACCGACGATCTGGTCACGCAGGCCGTGCGGTTGTTTGCCGAGCCGTTCGACAAGATGTTGAACTCGGTGGACGCCAAATGCAAGATCGCGGCGGGCGCGCATGTAGACCCGCAGATCTTTGCGCTACCGCCGGCCTTGAAAGGTCAAGTCGACGCCGTGGCCGAGGAATGGAAGATGGGCGGCAAGGTTCGGCGGTTGTGGGCCGGAGACGCCTCGCTGTGGACCAAGTCCGACGAAGGCCAGTGGCTGGGCTGGATGGGCATCACCGAAGATCAACTGGCCCATAAGGACCGCTTCACGCATCTGGCTGAGGAAATCAAGAAGGAAGGTTACAAGCACGCTCTGTTGCTCGGAATGGGCGGATCGAGCCTGTGTCCGGAAACGCTGAAGAAGACTTTCGGCAAGATCGATGGCTTCCCGGAATTGTTTGTACTGGACTCCACCGACCCAGCGCAAGTAAAGGCCTTCGAAAATAAGGTGGACCTGAAGAGCACTGTCTTCATCGTGTCGAGCAAATCCGGTTCGACGCTCGAACCGAATATCTTCAAGCAGTACTTCTTTGAACTGGCGAAGAAGGCGGTGGGAGCCGAAAAAGCCAGTGCCCGCTTTATCGCGATCACTGACCCTGGCTCGAAATTCGAGAAAGTGGCCGAAGGCGATCGCTTCCGGCACATTTATCATGGTGTGCCCAGCATCGGCGGACGTTATTCGGCGCTGTCGAACTTCGGTATGATTCCGGCCGCGGCGATGGGCCTGGACGCGGCGCATTTCTTGGATCGCGCCGACGTGATGGCGGTGTCCTGCTCGGCTTGTGTGCCGCTCGATAAGAATCCGGGGGTCATGCTCGGTTTGGTTCTCGGCACGGCGGCGCGCAATGGCCGCGACAAAGTGACGCTGATCGCTTCTCCGAAGATCGGGGGGCTCGGCGCCTGGCTTGAGCAGTTGATGGCCGAGTCCACGGGCAAAGAAGGCAAGGGCCTGATACCGGTGGATATGGAGCCGCTGGGCAAACCGGAAGTCTACAGCCAGGATCGCGTGTTTGCGTATATCCGGACGAAAGAGGGCGCCGATCCGGCGCAGGACGTGGCTGTCGATGCACTAGAGAAGGCCGGTCACCCAGTGGTGCGGATCACCGTCGAAGATACCTACGAGCTGGGGCAGGAGATGTTCCGTTGGGAGATCGCGACTGCGGTTGCGGGCTCGGTGATTGGCATCAACGCCTTTAATCAGCCGGACGTGGAGGCGAGCAAAATCGCCACGCGCAAGCTGACTTCGGAGTATGAGAAGACCGGTTCGCTGCCGGCGGAAGCGCCGATTTTCGAAGGGAGCGGCGTGAAGCTGTTTACCGACGACAAGAATGAGGCCGAACTCGGCAAGCACAAATCTCTCGCGCACTACCTGAAAGCCCACCTGGGGCGCATCGGCAAGGGCGACTACTTTGGGCTGCTCGCTTATGTCGAGATGAACCAGGCGCACGAGACTACGTTGCAAGCGATACGGAAAGAGGTGCGCGACAAGAAAGTGGCGGCCACCTGCCTCGGCTTCGGACCGCGGTTCCTGCATTCGACCGGCCAGGCGTATAAGGGTGGGCCCAACACCGGCGTGTTCTTGCAGGTGACTTGCGATGATAAAGCAGACATACCGGTACCGGGACAGAAGTTTACATTCGGCGTCGTAAAAGCCGCGCAAGCGCGCGGAGACTTTCAGGTGTTGGCGGATCGCGGCCGTCGAGCGTTGCGTGTACACTTGAGCGATGTCGAAAGTGGTTTGAAAACTTTGCAAGACGCCGTGACTGAGGCGCTGGGTTAGACGGAAAACAACCAACACAAGGAGACGAATAAATGCAACTAGGAATGATCGGTTTAGGACGTATGGGCGCCGGCATGGTGCGCCGTTTACTGAGGGCGGGCCATGAAATTGTCGTCGCGGATTTGAGCGCGCAGGCCATCGCGGACGTGGTCAAGGATGGCGCGACCGGCTCCACGGGGCTCGATGACTTTGTGAAGAAACTGAAGGGGCCTCGCGCAATCTGGCTGATGGTGCCCGCGGCATCCGTGGACGGAATGCTGAACAAGCTAACGCCGCTCCTGTCGAAAGGTGACATCCTTATCGACGGCGGAAACTCCTATTATATCGACGACATCCGCCGTGCAAAGGAACTGCACGCCAAAGGGATCCACTATTGCGACGTGGGAACCAGCGGCGGAGTTTGGGGGCTGGAGCGCGGTTACTGCCAGATGATCGGCGGCGAAACCAGCATTGTGAAGCACCTCGATCCGATCCTCAAGTCACTGGCGCCGGGCATTGGCAACATCGACCGGACCCCGGGCCGGGATAAAGCGCCCAGCGGAACCGCGGAAGAAGGTTACCTGCATTGCGGCCAATCGGGCGCGGGGCACTTTGTGAAGATGGTGCACAACGGCATTGAATACGGCATCATGGCCGCCTACGCCGAGGGTTTGAACATTCTGCATCACGCCAACGTCGGCAAAAAGAAGGCCGGCGAAGCGGATGCCGAAACCACACCGCTGCGCGTTCCGGAACACTACCAATACGATTTCAATTTGACCGATATCTCCGAAGTCTGGCGCCGCGGCAGCGTGGTGGCGTCATGGTTGCTGGATTTGACGGCCATTTCGCTCTTCCAGGAGCCCGACCTGAAGAAGTTCGGCGGACATGTGTCGGATTCCGGCGAAGGCCGTTGGACATTGCTGGCGGCCATCGACGAGGGCACGCCGTGTCCGGTTCTGAGCGCTTCCGTGTATCAACGCTTGAGCTCGAGAGGCGAAGACGAGTTCGCATGCAAGCTGCTTTCCGCCATGCGCTTCCAATTTGGCGGCCATTTAGAGAAGGCGGCGGGAAAATAAGGGGACGCAGGAAAGTAAAGGGACATGGATACCGAAACGACAATCAAAACCTCTATGAAGTCCGCCGGCGATCCGGCGGACCCCTGCGCGATGGTCATTTTCGGCGCGTCGGGGGACCTTACCAAACGCAAGCTGATTCCCGCGCTATATAACTTGGCGAAGGAAAATCTGCTGGCGAAAGACTTCGCCCTGATCGGTTTTTCGCGCGATCCGATGAGTTCCGAGGAATGGCGCGACAAGCTCACCAAGGATGCCCAGAAGTTCGCCACCACCAAGATCGATCAGGAGTTGTGGGACTGGTTCATCCGGCGCGTGTACTACATGTCGGGTGACTTTGGAGACCCCGCCTCCTACCAGAAACTAAAAGGGCTGCTGGCGGACGCCGACAAGGAGCACGGCACCAAGCGCAACTACTTTTACTATCTGGCGGTCGCGCCCGGCTTTTTCGGTAAAGTGGTTCACCAACTCGGAGACGCCGGTTTGGTAGCGCAGGGTGACGGAGCCTGGCGGCGCGTGATTATCGAAAAGCCGTTTGGCCGGGATCTCGATTCGGCCAAGGCTTTGAACGCCGATATTCAAGGAGTGCTCGAAGAGCACCAGATCTATCGCATCGACCACTATTTAGGGAAAGAGACCGTCCAAAACATTTTGGCGTTCCGCTTTTCCAACGGGATTTTCGAGCCGATTTGGAACCGGCGCTATATCGACCACATCCAGATTACGGCGTCGGAAACGGTGGGCGTGGAGCAGCGCGGAGGGTATTACGAAACCTCCGGCACGTTACGCGACATGATTCCCAACCATCTGTTCCAACTGATGACGCTGACCGCCATGGAGCCCCCGGTTTCCTTCGACGCCAATGTTCTCCGCGACGAACAAGCCAAGATCCTGAAAGCCGTTCAGCCCATGCACGAGGAGGACGTGCTAACCCGTGCCATTCGCGGCCAGTACGGTCCCGGCAAGGGGATGGAGCCATATCGGGCGGAGCCCAATGTCTCGCCCACTTCCCGCACCGAAACCTACGTCGGATTGAAGGTGTTTATCGACAACTGGCGTTGGGCGGACGTGCCCTTCTACATCCGCAGCGGCAAGCGCATGGCGCAGCGGGTGACGGAGATCGTGATCCAGTTCAAGCGGCCGCCTTTGCTGCTGTTCCGCAAGACGGCGGTGGAAAAGCTGGAGCCCAACCGCTTAATCCTGCACCTGCAACCGGACGAGGGCATTTCCCTCAGCTTCGGCGCCAAAGTGCCGGGACCGATTGTCAAACTGGGCGACGTCAACATGTCCTTCAACTACGAGGACTATTTCAATGCAACTCCACAGACGGGCTACGAACGCCTGATCTACGACTGCATGTTAGGAGACGCGACACTGTTCCAGCGTAGCGACATGGTGGAAGCCTCCTGGCGCATTGTGGCCCCGATTCTGGACGTTTGGGGCGCTTTGGAACCACGCCGTTTCCCCAACTATGCCGCCGGCTCCTGGGGTCCGGAAGAAGCCGACGAAATGCTCACCAAAGACAATCGGCACTGGATAAACCCGCCGGCGTTGATACACGACACACACGCGGCGCCAGCAGGAGCATAACTTATGTTTCTAGCCGGTGACATCGGCGGAACAAACACACGGGTCGCCTTCTTTGAAGGCGACCCCGATCATTTGAAAATGGCCGCGGTTAAGGTATATCCGAGCCGTGGGCATAGCGGTCCCGAAGAGATTGTGCGCGTCTTTCTGGACGAATTCAAGTTTCCAATAGAAAGCGCGTGCTTTGGCATTGCCGGGCCCATACGGGACGGCCGGGTGGAGACTCCCAATCTGCCCTGGGTAGTGGAAGCCAAGCGCATGGCAACCGTGATCGGCGTTGACTCCGTGGAGTTAATCAACGACCTCGAAGCCAATGCGCACGGCATCGCCGTCCTCCAAGATTCGGACCTGGTGACGCTGGCCGTCGGATCGCCCAGCCCGACCGGCAATAGGGGACTGATTTCCGCCGGCACGGGTTTGGGCATGGCCGGCTTGCTGAAGGAAGGGAATGGTTTCCGGCCCATGGCGTCGGAGGGCGGACATACCGACTTCGGTCCGCGCAACGACATTGAAATTCAACTGCTCCAGCATCTGCTCAAGAAGTTCGATCACGTAAGCTGGGAACGCGTGCTCTCCGGCCCTGGGTTGTTCAATATCTACGAGTTTCTTCGCGATACCGGCAAAGCAGACGAGCCGGTATGGTTAGCAAGCCAAGTGGCCAGCGAAGGAACCGCGGCGGTGTCGCGGGCCGGGCTGGAAGGAAGCGCCGCCATCGCCGTTGAGGCTCTCGATCTGTTTTGCTCGATTTACGGCGCGGCGGCCGGCAATCTGGCGCTCACCGTGGTCGCTACCAATGGCCTTTTCCTTGGTGGTGGCATCGCTCCACGCCTGCTCAAAAAGTTGCAAGAGCCGGCGTTCATGAAAGCATTTGTGAATAAGGGCCGTGTAGCTTCGTTGCTGGCGACCGTACCTGTTCGTGTCATCACCAACGATAAGACCGCTTTGTTAGGCGCAGGCCGCTGCTCGGCTCAGTTAGCCGGGCAAAAACAAGCTCGATGAACGATTGGCGCTTAAGACTTCGCCTGCTCGGCGTGCGCGGGTCCATCCCGACACCGGAACGCCAAAACCTTGGTTATGGCGGGAACACCTCCTGTGTCGAAATTCGAACGCCGGATGGCGGCTTGTTCGTCATCGACGCAGGAAGCGGTATCCGGACTCTGGGACCGGAGCTAGCGCGTACCCAGGATAAGCACCCCGTCCACCTGTTCTTTTCCCACTTCCACTGGGACCATATCCAGGGGCTGCCCTTCTTCGGTCCCCTGTATGACCCAGCGCGGCCGATCACCCTTTATTCCAGCCAGTATTCGGCGCGGTTGCGCGATACTCTCGCCGGCCAGATGATCGAACCCTATTTTCCCGTGAAATTCGATTATGTCTCGTCGCGGCTGAGTTTCGTCGACCTGGGCAGCGAAAGCATTCGCTTTGGCGATCTCACCATCACCCCGTTCGAGATGAACCATCCGCAGGGAGCGGGCGGTTACCGCGTCGAGCGCGAGGGCGCGGTGATCGTCTACGCCACGGATCGCGAGCACGGACATGCCCGCCTGGATGGCGTCTTGCGCGACAATGCGCAGGACGCCGACATCCTGCTGCACGATTCTCAATACACACAAGAGGAATACCAGAAATTCAAGGGCTGGGGCCACAGCACCTGGGTAGAGGCGCTCTCCGTCGCTCGCGATGCCAACGTGAAACAGGTGATCCTGTTCCACCACGATCCGTCTCACGACGATGGGAAAGTCACCGAGATCGTGGAATGTGCCCGCGGGCAGTTTGACAACGTGATCGGCGGCTGCGAGGGCTGGTCGATCTCAATTTAGTCGTTGTTGTGGGGCAGGTTATTTACCCATAAGCGCTAAGATAAAAACATTCTACCCCGGAAATGTTCCGGTTATCGATATCGGGCGCTCCAGTCGGCCTCTAAAAAATGCCGTTTTGGCTTATCTTAGCGCTTATGGGTTAATAACCTGCCCACAAGCCGAGATATTCGAGCGCCGGTAACCATCAACGGAACCGCCGCCGATGTTCTCTATTTCGGCGCGGCGCCCGGCTCCCTGCTTGGCGCAATCCAAGTCAACCTGCATCTGCCTCTCACGGCATCGGGAACGGTCACCTTGCAAATTGGCGGCCAGCAGGGGCAATCGTTGCTAATCCAAATCGCCGTTCCGTGATCGAAACAAAGAATCCGTGTTTATCTGTGTTTATCGGCGGCCAATTAGTTAGCCGCAGATAAACACAGATTAACGCGGATTATAAAATAATCTCGTTAAGCGTTTCGATCACCTTGGCCGCCTTGTCGGCTCGTAATTGCTTCCAATTCAGGGGTGCTGTCCTGGCGGCTCGGTCCGACAAGAACGCCCATTCGGGATTGGGTCTGGTATGTTCCGCAGCCGCTCGCAGCCAAGCCGCCGCATACTCCCGGAACGTCGGAGCCCGTCCGCTGGCCCAGAAATCCCGTGCCAGAATTCGAGCGATGGCTCCGTTCTTGAATTTCCCATCGGTCAAGTCCTTGAGAAGCGCGATCATGGAGCGATTCGTCTGGTCATATTGCCCGTAAAACAAACTGTCGCCGGCCGCGAGATTCTCCGGAAGCGGTTCAAAACAAACGACTGATGAAGGGAAGCGGGTCTGCTCCAGGACGACGCCCGTCTGAAGGAAATGGCGAATCCTTTCGAGGATCACGCCTTTCCGGTCGTCTTCTCCGGTCCTTCTTGTTCGGCCGTCTTTCGTTTTCATTGCAATCGCGTGGGGAATAGAATGCCGTTTGCAGAAGGACTTGATCTCAGCCATGTTCAAATAATTGAGGTCGTCCAGCAGGCTCTGCCGCTGGGCTTTAGGCAGATTCGAAATAGGAGGTCTTGGCACAGATAGACAACCTTGCCGCTGGAATCGCGTTCAGTTTACTTTGATTCCCCAAGCCCGCGCAACTCGATGCATCTCTGGACGCATTCTGGGGGGTGGGGGCGATTCCTTTCGTACCCTCGTCCACTCGTTGAGCATCTAATGGGCAGGTTCGCTGGTATTGAATTTACTAGTGGTACTTGGTACAGTTAAGTTAAACGACCCTTAATCTTTGGTCCGGGTCGAGGCGGGGCATTGCGTTTCTTCATACTTGTTTCTGTTTTCCTATTGTTCCTGGGAGTGTTGGTAAGCGCTGAGCCCGCCACCACTCCTCTGCCCGAAACGGAAATCGTCAGCCACTATCTATCGGCTGCCCGCGAACAACAGTCGCTGTTGCGGGGCGCGTCGATTGACGTGGAGATCGATGCGGAAGTCCCTAAGCTCAACAAAAAGGGCAAGCTGCATGCACTCAAGCAGATTTCCAAGGTGGGCATCATCACCTATCACGCCCTGGGTTTCGACGGTGACAGCTCCGTCAAGAGGGAAGTGATCGCCCGCTTCCTGGCGAGCGAAGTCCAGCAAGCTCAAAACGGTACCGATCTCGGAATTACCCCGGCCAATTATAAGTTCAAATACCGCCGTTCGCAAGACGTGGATGGCCGAAAGGTTCTGGTGTTCCAGCTTTCTCCCCGGAAGAAAGAAGTCGGTTTTTTCAAAGGGGACCTGTGGCTGGATGCCCAGACCTACATGCCCGTACGCGAGAGCGGCCGCTGGGTCAAGACTCCTTCTGTCTTCTTGAAAAAGATGGAGTTTGTGCGCTTCTACGATACCCAAGACGGGGTATCGAGACTGCAACGGCTGGAAAGCCGGGCCGATACCCGCCTGTTTGGTCCGGTCAGGCTGAATATCAACTTCGGCAAGGTTTCCCGCGAGGACGATGCTGAGTCCGTCGCCGAAGTGGGTTCCGGCAACAGCGTGATTCCGTGAACCTTGCTTGCTAAACTAGCCTTGCTAAACTAATAACAGTCCGCCTCGCTCGCCGAAGGAGTCCATGAGAACTTTATTCCTGAATCCCCCGTCTTTCGAAGGATTCGATGGCGGCGCCGGTTCCCGCTGGCCCGCGTCGCGTGAGATCGAATCTTACTGGTATCCCGTGTGGCTCTGCTATCCGGCCGGAATGCTGGCCGACAGCAAGGTTGTGGATGCGCCCCCGCATGGCATCTCCATTGACCAGACGGTGGCGATGGCCAGCGACTTCGAGTTACTGGTGTTGTTCACTTCATCCCCGGGCTTCGATGTGGATGTCCGCATCGCCGAAATGATGAAGGACAACAATCCCAAAATGAAGGTGGCGTTTGTGGGGCCGCCGGTAACGGTTGAGCCGGAAAAGGCCCTGCGTGCTTCGAAAGCGATCGACTTCATTGTCAAGAAAGAGTTCGACTATCAGATTGCCAACTTCGCCAAAGGCGCGCCTCTCGCCGAACTCCCTGGCGTGAGTTATTGGAAAGACGGAAGGATCCAGCACAATCCAGAAGGCGGAGTCATCGAGAACCTGGATGAACTCCCGTGGGTGACCAAGGTCTACAAACGGGATCTCGATTTCCGCCGGTACAACGTTCCCTTCTTGTTGAACCCGTATCTCTCCTTCTACACAACGCGCGGTTGCCCCGCCATGTGTACCTTCTGTTTGTGGCCGCAGACGCATTCGGGACACCGCTGGCGCCTACGCTCCACCGATGACGTGGTGAACGAAGTGCGCTACACGCTCGAGAATTTTCCTGGGTTGAAAGAGATCTTCTTCGACGACGATACCTTCAACTACAAGAAAGACCGCACCATCGAACTTTGCGCCAAGCTGAAGAAGCTGAACTTCACCTGGTCCTGCACTTCGCGCGTAACCACCGATTACGAGACGCTGAAGGCGATGAAGGATGCAGGTTGCCGGCTCATGATCGTGGGCTATGAATCGGGCGATGCGCAAATTCTCAAAAACATCAAGAAGGGTGCGACCGTCGACATGGCCAAGCGTTTTACCGCCAATGCGCACAAGCTCGGCCTGGTGATTCACGGCGACTTTATTGTTGGTCTGCCGGGAGAAACGCACGAAACGATGCGCAGGACCATCGAGTTCGCCAAGGGTCTGGATGTCGAGACGATCCAGGTTTCGCTCGGCCACGCCTATCCCGGCACGGAGTTCTACGCCGACGCGGAAAAGAACGGGCTGGTGGCTATCGGGGGCATGCAAGACGGCTCCGGCCATCAGCTACCCAATGCGATTTATAAAAACCTCAACAAGGGAGACTTGATGGAGGGGGTGGAGCGCTTCTACGCCGAGTATTATTTCCGTCCCAAGGCTGCCTGGCGCGTAGTGAGAAAGGCCGTGCAGAATAACGATCTGCCGCGGCTGTACAAGGAAGCGCGCGAGTACCTGGCGCTCCGCTCGAAACGCAAGAAGTACGTCGCCAATGAGCGCCGCCTGGAGAAACCAGTCGAAGAGGTGGCCGTGGAAGAGAGCGTCAGGTAATATCGTTGGGGTCGAAACGGCTCACCCGCAAGACCTGGGTGCTTACAGCGCTGGTTGTGTTTACCCAGGCTTTCGGGAACCTCGCCCTAAGTTGGGGCATGAAGCATCAGACGCAGGAGTTCGGCATTTCCCCTGTTGCCTACGTGGAAGCGATTCTGACTCCGTGGGTCGCCATCGGAGTCGCCTTATTGGTGGTCTGGCTGCTCACGCGCATGCTGCTGCTCAGTTGGGCCGATCTGAGCTTTGTGCTTCCGGTCACGTCTATCGGGTATGTGCTATCCGCGGTTACTGGGAAGTTGTTCTTCCTTGAAGAGATCTCCTGGCGCCGTTGGTTGGGTATTTCCCTGGTCGTTGCGGGCACCGTTCTAGTTGGTTTGACGAGGCCGGGAACAACTGAGGCGAGACAAGAGACCCCGGAACTGGTGGCGGAGAGAGCCTAATGCGCTGGTTTCTGGTATTCGTGATTGTCGGTTCCACGGTGATGGCGGATGTCTTGCAGAGCCTGGAAATGAAACGCCACGGGGAAGTGAAGGATTTCCGCCCCGGCAAACTGAGCCGCGTGCTGGCCGGAATGGCGCGCCGAAGTTACTTGATCGTGGCGGTGTTCTTCATGGCGGTCTCGTTCTTCGCCTTCATGAAGCTGCTGACGTTCGCCGATCTGAGTTTTGCGGTGCCGGTTACCGCAGCCAGTTTTGTGGTGGAAACCATCGCCGCCAAGTTCCTGCTGAAGGAAGTAGTGGACGGCCGCCGCTGGGCTGGCGTGGGTTTGGTGGCGTGTGGCGTGGCGCTGCTGGCGCTGTGATCGCGGTCGTCCTCGCCATCGTCCTCGCGATCGTCGTGATCAGCGCCGCCTATCAACTTCTCTCGATTCTGGCCTGCCTGCGGTGGCTCTTTTCCGCGCCGGAAC
>DATFZA010000527.1:0-3506 GCA_035314765.1 Bryobacteraceae bacterium | reverse complement strand
GCGCTATTCCTTGCAACAGCTCTCGGAGGAGCAGATGGCGCCGGTTGAAGAACACTTGCTGATTTGTTCCCTGTGCCAGCTACATTTGAACGAGGTGGATGAATATATTGGCGCGACGAAGATCGCCGCGCGGCAAATCACGGAGAAAAAAGCCTCTTTCCGGCAGCTAACAGGTTCGAAGGTTGGGTTGGGCTCCGCTACGAGGCGGCCTTCGCAATGGGCGCTGTCTTTGACGGCCGCCATAGCAGCAGGTACCGTGCTGCTATTTATGATGTATGCTGGCCGGCCGCATCCAGCGCCACCGTCTGAGGTCACCCTGTTGGCAACGCGCGGCGCGTCTCCCGCTACGGTCGCGGTTGCGCCCGCTCACACCGCGCTCACCATCAAGGCCGACGCGCCGGACATTCCGGCGGGCAGTCAAGTGCGGTTGGAACTGGCGGATAGCCGCGGCAAAATCGTTTGGCAAGGGGCCACTCTGATTCAGAGACGCCAGAGCCAGCCCAGCCAGATCACGGTGCAGATCCAGGCAACGCTCGATGCCGGGTTGTACTGGTTCCGCGTGTATGAGAACGACCGGCTGGGACAAGAGTACGGACTGCAGATTAGGTGAGCGCTAATCGGGGAGAGTAATCGTCTGCTCGCCCGCACTCTTGAGAGCTTCGTTCAGCGCCGGAAGCGCCGCTACTGAAGCGTCAAGCGATGCCGCACATTGTTCATACAGCTCGTAGACCTGTTGGGGCGGCTGACGGTCGGCGCTCATTACGACGTTCATCACCGCCGTTAAACCGTCGATCGACGCTTTTAGAGTTCTGCCGTTGCCCTCGAGAACGCGGGTTGCCGCGGCGTTGCCAGGACCGACTTTTCCCGTTGCGCGCAGCAGAGTGCTGGCGCGGCGCAACTGCCGCCAGGTCTTCTCGGCCAATTCCGTCTGGCGCGCGATGTCCTCGCTGGTCGCGGTATTGCGCGGATCCAACTTGACCACCAATGGCTGCGTATAGGTTTCAGCGCTCGCGCCAACTGTTAGCCGCACCGAATAATTTCCCGGAGCCACAAACGGTCCATCCAGGCGGCTGCCGGAGTCTTGATCTACTTCGTCCACCGCGGGTGGGTACCGCAGATTCCAAACGAAGCGATTCAAGCCGCTGTGCGCGCCCGGCGCTGACGGAGAGGTGAGCCAGGACTTCGCAATCGGTAGTTCCCTGGGTGGCGGTTGGATCGCGTCTTTGCTCGAGAACCGGCGCACAACTTTGCCTTGCCCATCGACAATCTCGAGAACAACATCAACGCCGGTCTCCAAATAGTAGTCGAGCACCGCGCCATCCGGCGGATTTTTGGCGGTTGGAGTGTCGAGTGGCAGGGGAGTGCCGGGAAAGGTATCGTGGATAGCGCGAACCGCGTCGGCCGGCCGAAATAAGGCCGTCTTCTGCGAGGACGCCGCCAATTGCCGTAAAGGAGAAATATTGTCCAGAATCCAAAAAGAGCGCCCATGCGTCGCTATCGCCAGATCGTCGCCATGAATCACTAAATCCCGTACCGAGACTGTGGGAAGGTTCAACTGCAGCGATTGCCAGTGATCCCCGTCATCGAAGGAAATCGCCACGCCGAGTTCCGTCGCCGCATACAGCAACTCGCGCCGCACCGGGTCATCGCGAACTGCGTTGACAAAGGCCGGTTCTGCCAGACCATCGACCGCCAAAGTCCAGTGTTTGCCGAAATCGCGCGTGCGATAGATGTAGGGCCGGTAATCGTCCAGGCGGTGACGGTCTACCGCCGCATACGCCTCTTCCGGATCGAAATGCGATGCTTCGATGAACGTGATCTTGCTCCAGTCGGACAAACCGGGAGGCGTGACGTTTTGCCAGTTCTTGCCGCCATCCCGGGTGAGATAGATCAAGCCGGTGTCACTTCCGGTCCAGATGAGGTCCTTATCGAGCGAAGAAGGGGCAATGGTGTAGATCACGCCATATCCACGAGTCTTCGCGTTGGCGAGCGTGGGCTCCGCGGCGACCGCCAGATTCATGGAGTTGACAGGCTGGCGGGCATCTCCGGTGAGATCGGGGCTGACTGCCTGCCAATGCAGGCCCCCGTCAATGGTCTTGAGCAGATACTGCGTGCCGAAGTACAGTGCCGTTGGATCGGCGGGCGAGAAAATCAACGGCGAGGTCCAGGTGTTGCGGTATTTCCGCCGATTTATGTCTTCGCCAAACGCGCCCTCCGGCCAGGGCGTGATGATTTGCGATTGGGCCAGCCGCCGGTCGAAACGCGTGACGGTGCCATAGGTGTTATTGACGTAGACGATGTCGGGATCGCGCGGGTCCGGCGCCATATATCCGCTCTCGGCGCCACCGACGCTGCGAAAATCGCGCTCGGAGATCGGACCCCAATCCGTCCGGCTGGGGACTACTGCCGTGCCGCTGTCCTGCTGTGCGCCATAGACGAGGTAGGGAACCGCATTGTCGGTGATCACGTGGTAAAGCTGCGCGGTCGGCTGGTTATACCAGGTGCTCCAGGTCTCGCCACCATTGAGCGTGATGGTCGCGCCTTGATCCGTTCCCAGAATCATGCGCGCACTGTCCCGAGGGTCTATCCAAAGGGTGTGATAGTCGTCGCCGCCCGGTGCCCCGCGCAGGATGCTGAAGCTCTCCCCTCCGTCAGTCGACTTGAACAAAGCGACATTGGGCAAGTACACGGTGTCGGGATTCTTCGGATCGACGGTCACGCAGCTGAAATACCAGCTCCGGCTTCGGATCAACCGTTTATTGCCAGCGACGCTGCCGCCGGCTTTTTTCCAGTCCGCGCCGCCGTTGTCGGAGCGAAACAAGCCGCCGTCCGGAGCTTCAATCAGCGCATAGACCCGCTTGCCTCCAGCGGCCGCATCGATTCCGATTCTTCCCCACTTCCCATCCGGAAGACCGTGGCCGCTGAGCTGCTGCCAACTCGTACCCCCGTCGGTTGATCGAAACAGGCCGCTTCCGGGACCCTCTAAGGGCGGATAACTGCTCCAGACCGGACGCCGGACGCTCCAGAGGGCGGCGAAGAGCAGGTTTGGCTTCCCCGGAACCATGGTGAGGTCGATCGCGCCCACCTCCGGACCTCGATCCAGCACTTTCTGCCAGGTAGCGCCGCCGTCCAAAGACCGAAATACTCCGCGCTCCGCGTTCGGGCCATAGGGATGACCGAGCGCGGCTACGAAGACCCGGTTAGCATTATGTGGATCGACCACAATCTTGCCGATTTGCCGGGTATCGCGCAGGCCAATGTGAGTCCAGGTTCGCCCGGCATCGGTCGATTTGTAAACGCCGTCCCCAAAGGAGATGGCGGAGCGCATGTCGGCTTCGCCCGTACCCAAGTAAATCGTGCTGGGGTTGGATGGCGCTACCGCGATCGCCCCGATGGAAGCGATCCGCTGCCCGTCGAAGATCGGCTTCCAGACCATACCGGCGTCTGTGGTCTTCCATACACTACCCCCGACAGCGCCGAAATAGAATGTACTCGGATTTTCCTGA
>DATFZA010000526.1:0-9677 GCA_035314765.1 Bryobacteraceae bacterium | reverse complement strand
TCCAACCGCATGAATTTTCACGTCGGCGGTGGCCGGCTTGCCGTCCGGATAGGAAGCCAGAATGAAAATCTGGTTCTCGATATTCGGAACGAACGTGCCGCCTTCCGGAATGGCGGTGAGAAGCAGGGGCGACTCACTCACCGTGACCGGTTCGCCACGGGTCTCGCTGTGGCCCGCGGAATCCTTGACTGTAGCCTCTATCAGCACGCGAGCCAAGCCGCCTTTTAGCGGGTGTCCCGCGAAGTAGCGGGGCAAGGTCAGGTCAAAATGATAAGCTCCGTCGCGATCCGTCTTTCCTTCGACGGCGCCGGCTTCAAACTGCGCTACATCCATTCCCGACGCTTTGACGGCGATGGCGGCGTCATCCACCGGCTTGCCAAAGAAATAGTTGGCCCGAACCGTGCCCGTGACGTGGTCGCCCGGACGGTAGCCACGCTTCGTCCGGTTATCCTGGCCCACGAAATCCAGAGCGACTTTGAACTTCGGAAGAACATAGCGCTCGACATTCAAAGCGATTTCCGCGGTTTGTGATTCGTCCATTACCGCGCGCAGATGATATGTGCCCATGTTCACTTCATCCGCCAAAGTGAACTCGGCGGAAGCGACGCCGAATTTGTCGGTTTGCGTTATCTTCTTGAACACTTTGTTGCCGCGCGAGTCCTCCAGCTCAAAGGTCAGCTTGCGGGCGGCAGCGGCTTCATGACTTCCGCGGTCCAGCGCCAATGACCGCACATGGATGGTCTGGCCTGGTTGATAGATGGGCTTCTCCGTGGTCAGGAGGATGGAAACTTTGTCCTCCAGCCGGACGTCCTGTTTGAACTCATTCGAGCCGATCGGTGTGTCGACCACGTAGCGCAGCGGATAGCGGCCCACCAGACCAGCCGGGAATCGGAACTTCGCCTCGACGGTCCCGCGGCCGTTCAACGGGCCGTTGAAGAGGATGGCAGGCGGCTTCCCGGTTGGGAGCAACTCGATGCGGACCGAAGCGGGGCCCCCCGATGTCGAGGAAACGATTGGTTCATTTTTGGAATCGGCAACGATCACGCGCACTGCGGCCGTTCCGCCGGTGAGATAGGACTGCTGGCCGAGGATGTGAATCACCGGCAGACGCAGAATCTGTGAGATGGACTCCGTCTGGTCGATCGCGGCTTCTTTGGCGTTCGCGGCTTCTTTCGCGTTCGAGAATGTGAAGCGATAGCGGAGCCGATGCCAAGCCAGATCCTCGATGGCGAGGTCTCTTGTAAGTTTCAAATCGGCTGTCCACGCGCCGCCGGCCTCGACCAGTTTTTCTACGCGCCCGAGTACCTGATCTTCCGGGTTCAAAACTTCCACTGTGAGATGCCCGGCAGCGCCAGCGTGCAGCGCGCGGTAGGGAATCGTCACGTGAAGCACGCCGCGGGTATATGTCGCCGCGGCCTTTTCATCATTAGCGGCCTTGGCGGGCTGGAAGGATTCCAGTGTCGCAAGCGTGACGGTGAGCAGAAGTACCGTAAGGAAAAACCAGAATCCGGATGACCTTTGCATGACGCTCCTTTGCTTCTTCTAACGAATTGGAGGCCCGTGGGGTTTGGACGGCAAGAGCCGCCCAAGAGTTCCCGCGGGGCCCGGCACTGAGGAAATGCCGCGCCGAAGCGTTTCCTTTCAGGCTTCGAAATGGTGACGATGGCATCCCGCTCCGCGTTGTGCAATCGGATCTCAATCGGTGTCAGAGGCCTCTGCCTCCGATTGAGGCACTCCGCGCGAACTCGTTGGGTTCATTGAAGATAAATCGGAGGCAGAGGCCTCGGACACCGAATTACCCGAACAGAGGAAGGGGCCGATTGATAATCGGCCGCCGGTTAACAACCGGCCCCACAAATAAAACATAGCGGCCTAAATACGTTGTTGACGCCGCGTTTTTGACGGTACAATGGAGATTCTCCTCGCGAGAAGCATTCCCAAAGGATGGCCCATCATGGAAGACAAAGATCGCTCCCGGACACTCAGCTTGACGCTGGGGCAAATTGAAAAGCAGTTTGGCAAAGGCTCCATCATGCGGCTGGGGTCGAAAGATGCCATCGTCCCGATTTCCTCGATTTCCAGCGGGTCGATCTCGCTCGACCACGCTCTCGGCATCGGCGGATTCCCGCGCGGGCGCATCAGCGAGATTTTCGGGCCGGAATCGTCGGGCAAGACCACAGTGGCCTTGCAGGTCATCGCGGAGGCGCAGAAGACTGGCGGAATGGCGGCTTTTATCGACGTCGAACACGCGCTCGACCCGACTTACGCTAAACAACTCGGCGTCGATGTGGACAACTTGCTGGTGTCCCAGCCGGATTACGCCGAGCAGGCGCTCGAAATCACCAACGCCCTGATCAGTTCCGGCTCCATCGATGTCCTGGTGGTCGATTCGGTCGCGGCTTTGGTCCCTAAGTCGGAGCTCGACGGTGAAATGGGGGACAGCCACATGGGCGTGCAGGCGCGCTTGATGTCACAAGCCATGCGCAAGCTCACGGGCACCGTATCCAAGTCCAACACTTGCCTGATCTTCATCAACCAGATTCGCGAAAAGATCGGCGTGATGTTCGGCAACCCCGAAACCACTACCGGCGGGCGCGCGCTCAAGTTTTACTCTTCCGTCCGCGCCGACATTCGCCGCATTGCCGCCATCAAAGACGGCGAAGTGGTCACCGGCAATCGCACCAAGGTGAAGATTGTCAAGAACAAGGTGGCGTCGCCGTTCCGGGAGGCAGAGTTCGACATCATCTACGGTGAAGGCATTTCGCGTGAAGGCGATCTGATCGACCTCGGCGCCGCGCAGAACATCGTCGAGAAAAGCGGTTCCTGGTATAGCTTTGGCGGAGAACGCATTGGCCAAGGGCGCGAGAACGCGCGCCAGTTTCTGAAGGACAATCCCGAGGTCCGGTCCCGGATCGACACGGACTTGCGCACGGCGCTCGGCATGATCAAGAAGGAGCCGGAGGCGGCGATCGCCGTCGGCCAGTCGGCGCCGGTCGAAATTTCAAAACCGGTAGGCGCGGGCCGCGGGCGGTAAGGATTAAAGCCTGCCTGGGGGGCGAGGGCATGCGTGTTGAACAAGGCGGTCGTATCAAGTTTCGGACTGACCACACGTATACGCGCTACGGACCATACGTCCAACTGGATCGGATCCGGACCACCAGCGATTTCTGGCAACTGCCTCAACCTGATAGAGTGACTGTTCCTTACAGATGCGAGAGTATGGTGGAACACCGGAGTGTCGGATGCCCGAGCCATTGAAGCTATTCACCAGCCGCGCGGAGCGCTATCCCGAGCCCGAGGCTGCGGACATCGTCCAAGGGACCGCAAGAGCGCTCCTTGCCGCGGTCCCTGTCATTGGCGGTTCGATCACCGAGACACTCTCGTTAGTCCTAGCGCCCGCCGTGACGCGGCGCCGGGACGAGTGGTTCAAGGAGTTGGCGAACGCACTGGACCGGCTCGAGCAGAAGTTCGAAAGCTTCAAAATAGGAGAGCTCGCCAATAACGAGCCGTTGATCTCCGCAGTCATCCAGGCGACGCGTGCGGCGATTGCGACTCATCAACCGGAAAAGCGCGGCATGCTCCGGAACGCGCTGCTAAATAGCGCTGCCGGGTACGGCCCTTCCGAAGAATTACAGGAGGTCTTCATCGCAGCGATCGAAGAACTCTCGGTAAGTCACATTAGGATTCTCAACTTTTACTGGACCGGACTGACGGACCTAATCAAAGCCGGGAAATGGGATTCGCTACATCCCTACGCTCTATCGAACTACCTGACGGCGATAGGCGAGTTACACCCGGAAATGAAGGGCCAAGGGGACTTCTTGTCATATCTGATGACCGACCTCAAGAACAGGGGTTTTTCGACAATTTCGCGGCCGGCAGACAGCTTTCCCCAGAGCCCAGGGGTCACGAATATGGGTGTCCAATTCTTGAAGTTCATTCTTACCCCGCCCGTGTAGGCACGCCTTCACGATTCTTGCGTTCGCTTTCGGCTCAGGTGCAAGGCCTGGCAATTCGGATAATCCCTTGGCCATACGAAGAAGCGAGTCTGTCGACCGGTCCCGCACCTTGCCGTACGACGCCCTACTCGTAGGAATGCCAGCCTCGATTTCTCTAACCCTAGGATTGGCCGCTTTCACCGAATTGGCGAAATGTGAAATCATCCGGGTCCCGGACGGACCAAGCCACCCTCTGGGTTAACGGATCACTGTTGGTGGGACGGGATCGGACGAGAAGCTTTGCACAAATTCAAAAAGCCCGGAAGTTCCATCTATCTTGGCGACCGTTTCAAACTCCCCGCAGCCGGTGCTGCGATATCGAAGCAGCATACCATCAGCTGCTCCGAGGCCCCAGTAAACAAGGAGTTCAAGCGAATGAGATCCTCGTGAGTGTAGCACTGCAAATGCATCTTGATGAAATGCGCCGTAGCCGACATAATGAAAAGCTCCTGACTCTTGCTGAAGAAAGACGTGTGACTCGCAAACTCTATTTCCGCAAGAAACTCCAATGATGCGGTCTGAGCTGCCGTTCCCCTGAACGTCACGTACGCTCACCTTAACCCGGCTCTCCCCAGACGCGTGTTTGACGAAATCGACTATTTCTGACTCCGAGCGAAAATCCCTCGGACAGTCGTCGGCGTTGGCAGGGAGAGTGGCGGCCGACAACGTACCAAATATGATCATCAGGATTTTTAGCATGGTGAAACTATAACAGGAAAGCACCGAGCACGTAGTGTAGTCACAGGGCGGTGTGCGAGATGCAACGACGCACGCAGCGTCTGGGTGGGCGTTCCCGATAACGCCAGGTAAACGGCGATGGGGGAAGCGTGCGCCCGACTGCGGGCATGGTTTGCCCTGAATCCCGAAGTTGGTCCTGTTGTGCCCGGATTTTTAGGGGCTTGCGAGCGAGTCGCAGGACTAACTTCGGTTGAGTTGTTCGGTCGTAAAGCGTGACTTCAACTTCGAAATTCAGGTCTAGTCCTGTGATGTTCGGCGCCACATCAACTTGACCGTAAGCATATCGCTCGTAGAAATGCCAGCCGCGATTTCCCTAACGCCTATAGCGGGCGAGGGCGCCCTTCCGCGTACCAGTGATTCCCGTTACACTTGAGTCAATGGCAAAACAGGCTGGCGTAACGTCCGCCCCGGCGCGAAAGACTCTCAGCGGCATCCCGGTCGAACCCGTTTACGGCCCCGATGAAATTCGGGGCCTGCAGGTTCCCGCTCCCGGGGACTTCCCCTACACTCGCGGCATTCACCGCACTATGTATCAGGGCAGGCTCTGGACCATGCGGCAGTTCTCCGGCTTCGCCACGCCGGAAGAAACTAACCGGCGCTATCGTTATTTGCTGAACCAGGGCCAAACCGGGCTGTCGGTGGCCTTCGATCTGCCGACGCTGATGGGTTACGACGCCGATCATCCGAATTCCTTCGGCGAAGTGGGTAAGTGCGGAGTCTCCATCTCGTCGCTCGAAGACATGGAGATCCTGTTCCGCGAGATCCCGCTCAAAGACGTGACGGTCTCCATGACCATCAACTCGCCTGCGCCGATTCTGTGGGCCATGTACCTGGCTGTGGCGGAACAGCAGGGGGCGGATTGGAATCTCATCTCCGGAACGCTGCAGAACGACATCCTCAAGGAGTACATCGCGCAAAAGGAATACATTTATCCGCCGCGCCCTTCCATGCGCCTGGTTACGGATGTGATCGAGTATTCCACACAGCATGTACCCAAATTCAATCCGATTTCGATCAGCGGCTATCACATTCGCGAGGCTGGCTCTACCGCGGTGCAGGAATTGGCGTTCACCCTGCGCGACGGGATCGAATATGTCGACTGGGCCATCGAACGCGGTCTTCCCGTAGATAGCTTCGCGCCACGTCTCAGCTTCTTCTTCAATTCGCATAACGACTTCTTTGAAGAGATCGCCAAATTCCGCGCCGCGCGCTCCATCTGGGCCACCACCATGCGCGACCGCTATGGCGCCAAAGATGAACGGAGCTGGAAGCTGCGCACGCACGCCCAGACCGCCGGCTGTTCGCTGACCTGGCAGCAGCCTTATAACAACATCGTCCGCACTACGCTGCAAGGCTTGGCTGCGGTGCTGGGGGGAACGCAGTCTCTGCACACCAACTCGCTCGATGAAGCCTATGCCCTGCCGAGCGAGCACGCGGTAACCATCGCGCTGCGAACCCAGCAAATCATCGCGCACGAAAGCGGCGTTCCCGATGTGCCCGATCCGCTCGGCGGCAGCTACTTTGTGGAAGCGCTGACTGCGGGGGTGGAAAAGCGCGCCCTCGAATACATCCAACGGATCGATGCCATGGGCGGTATGATTCCGGCCATTGAGCGTGGTTACCCGCAAACGGAAATCGCCAATGCCAGCTACGAGTACCAGCACGCGATCGAGACCGGAGAGCAGAAGATTGTCGGCGTGAACGCTTTTCAGGATGAGCATCCCGAAGCGATCGACTTGTTACAGATCGACGAGTCTTCTCATGGCGCGCAGGTTACCAAGCTCGCGGCCCTACGCGCGCGCCGCAGCCAGGCTGGCGTTACCAAAGCTCTGGACGCGCTCAAGCGGGCCGCCGAGGGCACGGAGAACACCATGCCGCACATTCTAGACGCAGTTCGGGCCTATGCGACCACCGGTGAGATTTGCGACGCGTTTCGCGACGTCTTTGGCACTTACACCGAAACCAGCGTTCTCTAAAAACCAGGGACGGACGAGACGTTCCCCGGTTTTCCTACCGGCCGAAATAATCCGCGTTGCGCTTGGTAAAGTCGGACCACTTCTCCGGCAGATCGTCTAGCGCGAAGATGGCGGACACGGGACACACCGGAACGCAGGCGCCGCAATCGATGCATTCCACCGGATCGATGTAGATCATGTCGTGTTCGGCGAAGTTAGGCGCCTCTTTTTTGGGGTGAATGCAATCTACCGGGCAAGCGTCAATACACGCGGTGTCTTTGGTCCCGATACAAGGTTCAGCAATTACGTAAGCCATGTTTCTCCACTGCGGAAGGTAAGTTTTCATTATATCGGACGCCCCTGTTCGACCAGCAGACCATACAATGGTCTTGATGATTCCGAAGGTCCGCAAAGCCGTCTTTCCCGCCGCTGGTTTGGGTACTCGATTTCTTCCCGCCACCAAAGCGCAGCCCAAAGAGATGCTGCCGCTGGTGGACAAACCGCTGATTCAATACGGCGTGGAAGAAGCCATCCACTCCGGCGTTCAGAACATGATCATCGTCACCGGGCGCGGCAAGACGGCGATTGAAGATCATTTCGACGTCAGCTTCGAACTGGAGCAGACGCTGGAGGCGAAGGGAAAAAAGGACCTGTTGGCGATCGTCCGTAATGTCTCCGATATGATCAACGTGGCTTATGTGCGTCAGAAAGAAGCCTTAGGCCTGGGGCACGCCGTGCTGCGCGCCAAAGAGCTCGTCGGAAACGAACCGTTCGCTGTAATCCTGTCCGACGACGTCATCGATTCCGAGATTCCGGCGCTGCGCCAGCTTTTGGACGTCTACGAATTTTACGGCGCTCCCGTGGTTGCCTTGATGGAGGTGCCCGGCGACGCCATCTCCGCGTACGGTGTGGTGGATGCCGAACCAGTGGCGCACAACGGCAGCAAAGACCGGCTGTTTCGCATTCGCAACATGGTGGAGAAACCGAAGGCGGCCGATGCGCCTTCCAATCTGGCCATTATTGGGCGCTATGTCTTGACGGCGGAGATTTTCTCTTCCATTGAGTCGATTGAGCCGGGCAGCGGCGGTGAGATTCAGTTGACCGATGCGCTGAAACACCTGTTGCGCAACCGGCCCATCTACGGCTATCGCTTTGAAGGGAACCGCTATGACGCCGGCGACAAGCTGGGCTTTTTGAAAGCGACTGTGGAGTTTGCGTTGCGCCGATTCGACCTGGGCGAGGATTTCCGGCAGTATCTGAAGACGTTGAAACTAGATTGATGCGGGCCAGGTGAAATATCCAGCTCGCGAACGTCACGTGGGGGAAAGAGCGCCAATCCCCTCACTGACGTTCGGGGCTAGACGAGGGCCGGATACCGGCTGAAGATGCGGTCGTGCTTGCGGACTTAAGTTGTCCCGGCGCGCTCGTGATACGCTGGCGTTTAATGCAGTTGTCAGATATTTTTCTGCAACTAGGGGAGCCTGAGTTCGCCCTGTTGCTCCGAAGCATTTCTTTCGGCAAGCTCAAGACGTATAAGCTTTATGACCGCATGAAGATTCGTTTTCATCTGGCCAAGCTCAATTCGGAGTCGATGAAGAAAGCGGCGCCGCGCTTCTGGGCACGCCTTTCCGAACACGATGAGGAGTTTGCCAGCGACCTGTCCCAGGCGATTCTGGTGTCGCATATGGACATGATCAAGTCCGTGGTGGATGAACTGCAAATTCCCAACCAGGACGGTTTCTTCGAAAAGGATCTGGACGGCCCCAAGTACCTGACCGGAGACTGGCAGCCACGCGTATTCGATAAGTTCAAAGACACATACCCGCAGCCGGTGCTCCTGTTTTACCTCAACCATCTGAGTTGGGAGTTATTGAAATCTGAAGAGGTATTTCAGGTGCCGGCGTGAGTGATTTAGTAGAGCGCATCGGCCGGGTGCAGGCCGAAGCGCGCGAGCGAATTGGCGGGGCGGCTACGTCCGAGGAGTTGGAAACGGTCCGCGTTGACGTGCTGGGACGCAAGGGTTCCCTCACGCAATTCAGCAAGGAACTCGGTAAGCTTCCTCCGGCGGAGAAGGCCGAAGCGGGAAAAGCCCTCAATGCCGCGAAAAACGAGCTGGAAGCGGCTTTCGAATGCCGCCAGCAGGCGTTCGCGCAACAGGCGCTGAACCAGAAACTGGCGGCGGAATGGGTGGATCTGACACTGCCCGCGCCCGGTCCGCGGCTTGGCAGCCTGCATCCGGTGACGCAGATTCAAAACGAGATTGAAGACCTGTTTACCTCCATGGGGTTCGCCGTGCTCGACGGACCGGAAGTCGAAACCGAGTATTACAACTTCGACGCGCTGAACATTCCGGCCGCGCACCCGGCGCGCGACATGCAGGATACGTTCTGGTTGACAGACGGCAACCTGTTGCGGACGCATACGTCTCCGGTGCAGGTGCGCGGCATGGAAAGGCTGGGTCCGCCGCTGCGGATGATCGCGCCCGGCCGGGCGTTCCGCAATGAAGAAGTAGACGCCTCGCACGAACACACGTTCTATCAACTGGAAGGCATGATGGTGGACCGCGAAGTTTCCGTGGCCAACCTGATTTACTTCATGAAGACGCTGCTGAGCGAGATCTTCCGCCGTGAAGTGACCGTGCGGCTGCGTCCGGGCTATTTTCCGTTCGTTGAACCAGGCTTCGAGCTGGACGTGCAGTGCCTGATCTGCGGCGGTCCGGGATGTCCGGTGTGCAAGCAGAGCGGCTGGGTGGAGCTGCTGCCCTGCGGCCTGGTCCATCCCAACGTGCTGCGCATGAGCGGAATCGATCCGGATGAGTGGGGCGGATTCGCCTTCGGACTGGGTCTCACGCGCCTGGCCATGATGCGCTACGGCATCGACGACATCCGCTTATTGCAGGGCGGCGATCTGCGCTTTCTGCGCCAGTTCTGAAAAGACCGAAGCGATGAAATTCTCTTATCAATGGATCCGTGAACTGGTCCCTGGA
>DATFZA010000525.1:0-6638 GCA_035314765.1 Bryobacteraceae bacterium | reverse complement strand
TCAACGCACCGCGGATGGCCGCGGTGGCGCCGGGATTACGGGCCATGCCTTCAGTAGCTCCCGCCACTGCCCGGCCCTGTCCTAAGCCGCACAGGCCGGAAGCGATTGCCATTCCGATGCCCGCGAAGACCGGTTTCCATTCTTTCGGGCTGTAAGTTTGACCAGCCGCGCCTTGTGCAAAGATCGGCATCGCGACCAGAAACAGAATCGCGAGCACGACAAACATTTTCAGACTCATTCGCTTTCTCCTTTAGTAAATTTGCTCCCGAGGAGGTGGTCCTTATGGACCTGGGGGAACCATAAGCTCACACTCGGGAACGATCAAGCCGGATAAATGTACTTCTTAAGACCTGTCATGACCGCTCCCTCACGGTCGCGGCTCGGAAGGCGTGACCGAGCCGCGTGCGTCATTCGTGACCGAGCCGGGTGCGTCAGGGAGCGGTTGAATTAGTTGTCTCATGACAGCCCCTTATTGTTCGTGACCAACCGCCGAGCCAACATAGATGATGGTCAGCAACATAAATATAAATGCCTGTAAGAATGCAACAAACGTATGCAAACCCATGAACACTGAGGGCAGCACCAGGTACGTCAGACCCAAAAATGCCGCGGTAACTTTCTCACCCGCGAACATATTCGCGAAAAGACGGATGGTGAGCGAAAGCGGACGGGCCAAGTGTGAAATGATCTCGATGGGAATCATCAGCGGCGCCAGCACGGGCATGGGACCGGCGAAGTGCGCCAGATATTTGCCGATGCCGTGAGCGCGCATGCCCATGTAGTTGTAATACAAGAACACCGAAACGGCCAGACCGGCGGGAACCGCGGCGGTCATGGTCGGGGATTCGAATCCCGGAATAAGTCCGATCAGGTTCATGAAAAGGACGAAAATGAAGAGCGTGCCGGCGAAGGGCACGTACTTCTCGTAGCCGTGATCGATCCCTTCCTTGGCTTGACTGCCGAAGAGGTCGTACATGGCTTCAAATACCAACTGGAGTTTGCCCGGCTTGTCCACGGACAGTCTGGGCCGCAGGAACGCGAACAAAACCAGAATGATGACCACCACCAGAAGCTCCATGGTGATCCAGTTCTCCCAGGGATGGTCCGGCCGGACCGGTGGATGGCCGATCGCGGTGAGAAAACTCGTCAGCGGCGCCGCCAGATACTCGTTGAAGAGGCGCGTTGTCCAGACGTCGATGTCAGCTTCTTGCATAGATCAGTTCGTAAATCAGTTCGAGCATCACAGCCGCGGCGGAAACCAATAAGCCAACCATGGCCGCCGGAAGGCTCAATCCAAGAATCCTGATTATAACGTATGCAAGAGCTACCAGGACTAGCGAACGCAGCATCCACCAGAGGGAGCCGCGCACTTTCGGTCTGGCGCCGAGGGAGTTGACGATCTTCTCCCAGCGCCAGAAGCTCAAATAGGACACGGCCGCACCGGTGAGAAATCCGCCACCCGCGCTCAGGCCCTTCCAAATTGCTCCGGCCAGCGCGCCGCTGACAGCCAAGACCAGGATGAAGATGGTAATCCGCCGCTGAACCTTCCGATAAAAGGCATCGTCCTGATAAAAGGCATCGTCATTTGGAGTCATCTGCTTTGTTCAGCTCACGAATCAGTTCGATAATGCCCCCGGCCACACCGAACAGCAAAAACACGATATAGAGAAAATGTGTTTTGAAGAGCTTGTCGAGCAACCAGCCGATCACATAGCCGACGAGGATGCTGGTGGGCAGCAGAAACGCCAGGCCGTAGTATTTGCCAAGCTGCTGGTAGAGACTGTCTTTAGACATGACGCTTCTTTTCGAGGATAGCGCGTGAGTGCTCAGCCGCTTCTTTGATCAGGAAACCCATTTTCGGATGCGAAGGCGTCATGTCCGGCCGGACGTCAAAATCCTGCAGCGCCTCGGACGTTGTGGGGCCGATGGAGATAATCGCCATCCGGTTTAGTGCGTCGCGAACATCCAGATGCATTTCGCCGGCAACTCGAAAGACATGTTCAATCTGAACGGAAGTGGTGAACACCGCAACATCCGCTTCGCCATTGGCGATGCGCTGGATGGCTTGACGCAACGGCCCGGTGTCATCCGGCAAGTCCCATTGATAGACACGAACCGGGGTTACGTCGGCGCCTCGTGCTTTCAGCCCTTCGAGCAGTTCCGGATTCGGGCGGCCATACTCCTGCACGGCGATGCGCTTTTCGGGGCGGCCTTCGATGGCCAAGAGAAGTTCGCGCCAGGTATTGGGCTCGGGAACGGCGACGGCCGCGGGAACCTGCATCTCGCGTAATACGGCAAGAGGCTTGGGGCCGCGCGCGACAACGGCGAGTCTACGGAGCGCCGCCGCGAAGGCGTCCGGCGGGTAGCGCGAGGATAGTACGTTGTTTAGCGCTCTGGTTCCTACGCCGGTGAGCAGAATCATCATGTCGAACTCGCCGCGAAACAGCCGATCCGCAAAAACGAACACCAGTTCGTTTTTTTCGATCGGGGCCTCCCGCATGGAGGGAGCAACGATCGGATCCCCGCTCTGCCGGCGGATCAGTTCGGCAATCTCGTTCGCGCGGCGGCTTTCAAAGGCGACTACGCGCAAGCCAGCAAAGGACATTTGGTTTCAGGTTAGCAGGGTGTCAGGGCGCATCCCGTATTTCGCCTCCAATCGGAGGCAGAGACCTCTGCCTCCGATTTAACTGCCGCAAACTCAACGAGTTCCGGTGAAGCGCCTCAATCGGAGGCAGAGGCCTCTGACTCCGATTAGGAGGCGATTGGGGGCGACCTGCTATGATTCCGACAATGAGCAGCGGGAGCCTGGCGCTCTTTCCGGAATTGGTACGCGATCAGGGCGAGGCGCGCACCACAGGGCTTCTGCCCTTCCAGAGTCTGACCGAGTGCGTGGAATCGGGCATTCTGCGGGCGTCAAAACCGATCGGCGCAGACCAGATTCAGCCGTCCAGCATCGATCTGCGCCTGGGCCCGGCCGCCTATCGCATCAAGGCCAGCTTTCTGCCGCGGCCCGGCGTCACCGTGATGTCGAAGCTCCGGGACTTGCAGGTCGCCGAGATCGATTTGACCGAGCCGGCGCAGTTGACTCGGGGCCACGTGTACGTCGTCCCGCTGCTCGAAGAGCTGTATCTGCCTAGTTCTCTTTGGGGCAAAGCGAATCCCAAGAGCAGCACCGGCCGCCTGGATATTTTCACTCGTCTGCTCACCGATTATGCGGAAGAGTTCGAGTATGTGCCCAACGGGTACAAGGGCAAGCTGTTCGCCGAAATTGTCCCGCGCACCTTCACCATCGTCGTCCGCGAAGGATTGCGTTTGAACCAGCTCCGCCTGGTGAAGGGCAACCCGCCGCCCAGCGACACTCGTCTGGCGGCCTTACATGAGCGCGAGGTGTTAGTTTATGCGGCGGACGATTCGCCGCGCGACGCCGTTATTTCTAACGGACTCTGGCTTTCGCTCGATCTGCAGGGCACCCAAGGTTCCGGGATCGTCGGTTATCGCGCCAAGAAGCGCACCGAACCGATCGATCTGTCTCAGCTC
Organism: Bryobacteraceae bacterium; assembly: GCA_035314765.1. GTDB lineage: Bacteria > Acidobacteriota > Terriglobia > Bryobacterales > Bryobacteraceae > DATFZA01. The sequence continues at coordinate 3,101 of DATFZA010000525.1, read as the reverse complement.
AACTTTTACGATCCGAAGGAATTCTGGCATCCGATCCAACGGCCGAAGTCCGGCCAACTGATTCTCGATCCGGAAGAGTTTTACATCCTCGCTTCCAAGGAACGGGTGCGCATTCCGCCGCACTACGCGGCCGAGATGGTGCCCTTCGATCCGTCTGTTGGCGAGTTCCGCATCCATTACGCCGGCTTCTTCGATCCGGGATTCGGATACGGCGACGACGATGTCAAAGGGACGCACGCGGTGCTCGAAGTACGCTCGCACGAGGTGCCATTTCTAGTCGAAGACGGCCAGCGGGTCGGACGGCTGGTCTATGAACAGATGCTGGCGGCGCCGGACAAACTCTACGGCCGCGACATCGGGTCGTCTTACCAATCGCAAGGGTTGGCGTTGAGCAAGCATTTCCGGCGCTGAGCTTGGCATGCCAATTGCAGCGTCGCCTGCGAGTTTGCCAAATAGCGTGTGTCCTGAAGTTTCTGAAAGGTAAGAAATACGCGCGATGGCCTGGGAGAGGAATTATGTCCATTATGAGTAAAGCAATGAAACACCAACGCGACGGCGTCAATCTTAGCCAGACGGAACGGGTGGTGTCCCTGATCGGCGGAGGCGCGCTGGTCGCTTTTGGCCTACAGAAAGGATCGTGGGGTGGCCTGGGCCTGGCGACCCTCGGCGCATTGGCGGCATACCGGGGCGCGACTGGACACTGCGATATCTACCAAGCGTTCGGCGTGAACAGCGCACGCCGCCGTGGCCGCAATGTGAGCGTACCGTATCAAGCCGGTACGCGTGTGGATGCCAGCATCGTGGTCAACATCCCGCGAGCTGAGGCTTACCGCTTTTGGCGTAATCTGGAGAATCTGCCCAAGTTCATGCAGATGTTTCCGTCTGTATCAGAGATCGACAACAAGCTATCGCACTGGGTGGCGAAAGCGCCAGGCGGCGCCAGTGTGGAGTGGACTGCAGAGATTATCAACGAGGTGGAAAACGAACTGCTCGGCTGGCGGTCTGTCGATGGCGACATTGGCATCGCCGGTTCGGTGCACTTTGCGGATACCCCTGACGGAGCAACCAGGATTCAGCTCGAAACACAGTACGATCCGCCGGGCGGCAAACTAACGGCGCTTCTTGGCAAGCTGGTGGGCGCGGATCCCGCGCTGCTATTGAACCGCGATCTGCAGCGGTTCAAACAGTTGATGGAAACGGGTACGGTTTCCACGGCGCACGCGAAGCCACAGAACGGGAAGGGCTGGAATCGGGACTCAGTCGGTCAAGCCTCGGAGGAGTCGTTCCCGGCCAGCGATCCGCCGTCCTGGACGCCCGAAGCCCTGGCGCACTAGCTCGCGAACGTTGGTGAGGGGTTGGCGCTTGATCCCCTCACTGACGTTCGGGGTTAGGATACACGCAAAGCGTGCGCACTACAATGGTTTGCAATGCGCTCCCTCATTCCGCTGTTGCTCACTGTAGGCGTTTGCGCCCAGACCATCGACTGGAAGAAGACCAACGAAGAGACGCTGAAGCACTATTCCGCCTTGGTGCAAATCGATTCGACCGATCCGCCCGGCAATGAAACCAACGTCGTTAATTACGTTAGGAAGGTGCTGGATGCGGAGGGCATCCCGTACATCGTCGCCGCCAAAGATCCGGCGCGCGCCAATCTGATCGCGCGCTTGAAGGGCAATGGCTCGAAGAAACCAATCCTCATCATGGGCCACACGGACACGGTGCAGGTGGATGCCTCCAAGTGGATCTTGCCGCCCTTTAGCGCCGCGCGTAGCGGCGGCTTCATTTATGGCCGCGGGACATTGGATGACAAGGATAATCTGACGGCGTCGATGATGACCATGGTGCTGCTGAAGCGGTCCGGCATCAAGCTGGACCGCGATGTGATCTTCGTGGCGGAATGCGGCGAAGAAGCAGCCACCGGGCCGGGCATCGATTTTCTGGTCACCGAGCATTGGAAAGACATTGAAGCGGAGATCGGCCTGGCTGAAGGCGGGCAAGTAACGCGGCGCGGCGGGCAGGTGCGTTTCGCCGTGATCCAAACGGCGGAGAAGCAGCCGCAAGGCGCGCGCTTGGTGGCGCACGGGCCGTCGGGGCACGGGTCGCGGCCTTTAAGGACCAATGCGATTGTTCATCTTTCACGCGCGGTGGAGAAAATTGCGATGTGGGATCCGCCCATGCGCTTCAACGACACCACTCGTTACTATTTCGAGAAGCTCTCGACCATCAGTTCACCCGAGGAGGCGGCCCGGTATAAGGCATTATTCGACCCGCGGAAAGCCGCTGCCGCGCGCGAGTATCTGGCCGAGCACGAGCCCGGCAATTACTCCATGCTGCACACCTCGATTTCGCCGAACATCATCAAGGGCGGCTATCAAGTAAACGTGATTCCCTCAGAAGCCGAGGCGACGCTCGACGTGCGGGCGCTGCCCGATGAGAACATGGCCGCGTTCCTGGATCTGATGCGCAAAGTGATCGATGACCCGAATGTGGAGGTGATCGCCAATCAACGCAACAGCCGTCCAGGCGGCGCGCCCTCGCGGATCGACTCGGAGGCCTGGCGAGCCATTGAAGCCGCCAATCGCAATGTGTATAACACCGGCACATTGCCGCAAATGAGCACCGGCGCTACCGATATGGCGTTTCTGCGCGCCAAAGGAATGCAGTGCTACGGGATCGGTCCGATGGTGGATGAAGAGGACGCAGCCAAGGGTTTTGGCGCGCATAGCGATCAGGAGAGGCTGCTTGAAGAAGCGCTGTATAAGTTTGTGCAGTTCAACTGGGATGTGGTGACGGCGCTGGCGGGGGCGAAGCAGTAGCGGGGGCGCGCTATCGGACTGTGCACCAATTTATGCATCGGTGGCAGACGACGCTTCCAATGCGTGGGAATCGGGTAGGCAGATCGACGTGGTCGAGGCAGTTCCGAAGCGGGAAGCTGTCTCATCGTCGTCCTGAGCGATACGCCTAACGATCTCAGAGAGGTCGCTCAGGGCTCTTTGCGTGAAGAGGAGCCGGTAATCCATTGAGGCATGAGTTTGCGGACTTCTTCCATTGGCACAACGCGGCAGGCTTGGGCGTCCCGGATACCCTCATCGATTGTGGCG
>DATFZA010000524.1:0-2295 GCA_035314765.1 Bryobacteraceae bacterium | reverse complement strand
GGACGGTGTATATTCCCGTTACCAAGCGCTCAGACGCCTCCACTCTCGCCGTCATCAACCGCGTAAGAGCGGAAATCCCGAATTTCAAAAAAGCCGTCCCGGAAGACGTGGACATCCGGCTGGAATTCGATCAGTCGCGTTATGTCTCCAACGCCATTAGCAGCCTGGCGTCTGAAAGCATTTTGGGCGCCGCATTGACCGCCCTGATGGTGCTTCTCTTCCTGCGCGATTGGCGCAGCGCCTTGATCGTGGTCACCACCATACCGTTTGCGCTATTGTCCGCCGTGGTTCTGCTCTGGTTTTCGGGCCAGTCGATCAACATCATGACGCTGAGCGGACTGGCGCTGGCGGTGGGCGTGCTGGTGGATGAGGCTACGGTGGAGATCGAGAACATCCACTCGCTGATGCGCCCTGGAGTTTCGCGCGCCCGCGCCGTGGTGGAAGCTTGTAGCCGCACGGCCATTCCGCGCCTGCTGTCTATGCTGTCGATCCTGGCGGTATTTGTCCCATCCGTGTTTATGACCGGCGTGGGACGGCAGTTGTTTGTCCCTTTGTCGCTCGCTGTGGGATTTGCGATGATCTCTTCTTACCTGTTGTCGACCAGCCTGGTTCCGGTGCTGTCCACCTGGGTGATGCGGGAGGCCCATAGCGGCGAACTCAGCCTGATTCGGGGTTTGTACGCCCGCTATGTCGGCGCGGCCGTGCGCTTCCGCTGGCCACTCGCCGCCGGTTATCTGGTAGTTTCATTGGGCCTGCTGTATTTTTTGGCTCCGACACTGGGCACCGAGATCTTTCCCGATCTGCATCCGCCTCAGATCCAGGTACGGTTGCGCGCCCCGACCGGTACCCGCATCGAGCGAACCGAGGTGGTCGCACTGCGGGCGCTCGATATCATCAAAAATGTCGCCGGCGAGGCCAATATTCGCACCACCATCGATTACGTCGGAGTGCAACCCGCCAGCTATCCCATCAACACGGTCTACCTGTGGACCAGCGGTCCGGAAGAGTCGGTCATCACGGTGGCTTTCCGACCCGCTGCTCCGCTGCTCGGCGAGCCCCTGCGGGAGAAACTGCGCGCGGCCCTGAAACAGGCTTTGCCGAACGTGCGCGTTTCGTTTGAAGCCGGCGAAATAGTCAGCCAAGTGATGAGCTTTGGCTCGCCCACTCCCGTGGATGTCGCCATTCAAGGAGCCAATCTCGCCGCCGATCAGGCCTACGCCGGCAAAGTTGCGGCGGAATTTGCCAAACTGCCCTTTCTGCGCGATCTGCAATTCGCCCAGGCGCTGGACTATCCGACCCTCGACGTCCGCATTGACCGCGACCGCGCCGGGCAGTTCGGTTTGACCATGGCCGACGTCACCAGGAGCATGGTCGCCGCCACTTCCTCCTCGCGTTTTGTGGAACCGAACTACTGGCGCGATCCGGTCTCGGGGAACGCGTTTCAGATTCAGGTGGAGATTCCACAGAACCGGGAGCAGTCCAGCGATGCGCTCGGCCGGCTTCCGATCATGAGACCGGGTCAAAGCCAGCCGTTACTCGCTGACGTAGCGGACATGAAGTACGGCACTATGCCGGGAATGCTGGAACGTTACAACGGGCAACGCGTAGTCAGCCTCACCGCCAATCTTCACGAACTGCCCTTGGGCAAAGCAGCGGTACAAATTCAAGAGGCGCTCAAGCGCGCCGGCGATCCTCCGCGCGGCGTGACCGTCAAGATGCGCGGCCAGATTCCGCCGCTGGAATCGACTTTGGGCGGACTGCGTACCGGCCTTCTACTGGCCTCCGCCGTCATCTTTCTGCTGCTTGCCGCTAACTTCCAATCGTTACGCCTGGCGCTGGCAATTTTGTTCACCGTGCCCGCGGTGTTGTGCGGCGTGGTGCTGATGCTGCTGATCACCGGGACCACACTGAACATGCAGAGCTTCATGGGGGCAATTATGTCCATCGGTATTGCCGTGGCCAACTCGATACTTTTGGTTACCTTCGCCGAGCGCAGCCGGCATGAGGGAGAATCGGCCGTGAACGCCGCTCAATCTGGCGCGGTCAGCCGCCTGCGCGCCATCCTGATGACGGCGTCGGCCATGATCGCAGGGATGCTTCCCATGGCCCTGGGCTTGGGTGAAAGCGGCCCGCAGACGGCGCCGCTGGGCCGCGCCGTGATCGGCGGATTACTGCTGGCAACGTTCGCAACCCTAACTGTGCTGCCGTCGTTCTACGCCATTCTGCAAAGAAATGCAGCGATAACTTCGCCGTCGCTCAATCCTTCCGATCCGAGTAGCCGGTATTATGAGGCCC
>DATFZA010000523.1:0-12210 GCA_035314765.1 Bryobacteraceae bacterium | reverse complement strand
CCTACATCGCCAACGGAGACCGGTCCGCCGCCGTTACCGGATCGAACAACCTGTTCTTTGGCAACGGCTCCTCCTACTCAGGCGCTTCGTCAGGCGATGCCCCCAGCCTCAATAGCTTGACCCAGTCGACTTTCGCCGATCCTTTATTTATCGACGAGGCGGCTAACAATTTTCATTTGTCATCCAACAGCCCGGCTGCGCAAGGAGGCGCCATTTCGGCGAGCATTGCGGACTTTGACGGTCTTTCGTTACCTCAGGGTTCGAACTATCCGATCGGCGCCTATGCATACCCCGGAACAGTTGGCCAGGCTTCCATTTCCGTGTCGGCAAGTCCTTCCGCCGTCAGCCTGCAAGGCGGGCAGACGCAGGAATTCACGGCGGTTGTTACAAACGCTAGCAATCCCTCTGTAACCTGGAGCTTGAATCCCCTGGTGGGGACTATATCCAACGCTGGACTTTACACCGCACCGGCGATCGTGCCTGCTCAGCAAACCATTCTCTTGACTGCTGTTTCCACCGCGGATGCCACGAAATCCGCCGTTGCCACTGTTAGTCTGATTCCCATTTCAGTGGCTGCGGCCCCGGCAACGGCCAGCCTGAGCCCCGGCCAATCGCAGCAATTTGGCGCGACGGTTAGCGGGGCAATCAACCCTGGCGTGACGTGGTCGTTGATTCCGCCTACGGGTATGCTGTCGCCGTCTGGGTTCTACACCGCGCCCGGTTCGATCACTGTCAAGACGGCTGTAACCATCAAGGCTGCCTCCGTCGTCGACCCCACGAAATTCTCCTCGGCCACGGTCACTCTGATCCCTCCACCGCCGGTCTCGGTGACGGTCAGTCCGGCCGCCGCAAACTTGGGAGCTAGCCAAACAAAAAAGTTTTCCGCCACGGTCACTGGAAGCGGCAATACCGGAGTCACCTGGAAGCTACATCCGGTCGTCGGCTCCCTATCGCCGGCTGGTCTTTACACCGCGCCTGGTAACATCACGACCCAACAGACGGCCACGGTGACGGCTACTTCACTTAGCGATGCAACCAAATTCGCCAGCGCGACGGTTACGCTAACCCCGAGCACTCCTGCCGCGAGTCAGGCCGTTTCCGTCACGATTACGCAGACCGCAAAGGGCTGGCAATTAGCGTGGACAGCGCCTTCGGGCCGGCCTGCCACCGACTGGCTCGGTCTCAGTTCACTCCACGCACCCAACTGGTGGACAGTTTGGAGTGAGTACACCAACGGCGCAACCGGCGGTAGTTTCACAATACCGGCCCCTTCAGCGCCGGGCATCTACGAATTGCGATATTTCTCACAAGACACCTACACCATCCTTACGCGCAGCAGTCCGGTGTCGTTCGGTGTTGCTGGATTTGCCGCCGGTGTCAGTCCCGCGGGAGCCCCGGTCTCACCTGGAGGGGCTCTGGCGCTCTCGTGGACGGCCGGGCCAGGCCGCACCTCGGGTGACTATATCGGCCTCTATTCGACTGGAGCCGCCAGCGACAGTCCCGTTTGGTGGGAGCCGACCTCAGGCTCGCCGGCCGGGACTTCAACCGGCTGGGGGGCTCCCACGACCCCCGGCACCTATGAGTTCCGGTATATCACCGGGAACGGATACATCTGCGTAGCCGTGGGCGGTCCGATCAGCGTCCATTGACTGCTTATTGCCGCTTGATCTCCCGCTCACGGTCCGGCCACATTTAGCCTAGGCTAGCCAAGCCGAGCCCCGAACGTAAGAGTGAGGGGACCAGCAATACGTCGGGCTTACTTATGAAACCGTGTACCAAGCTAACGAGCCGCCTCAGCCAGTTGGCTCACCTGCGACAACTTCCGGCGCGCCCGGGCGGTGCGCGGGTGCTGGGGGCCATAGTCCCTTAACGCCAGTTCACAAGCCTGCCGCAGCGTTTCTTCCGCCGCCTCGTAGCGGCCCAATTCTTGTTGAGCGGCAGCCAAATGAAACTGATATCTCGTCAGGTCGATGTTTTCGGACCGATTCTCCATCCTGGACCAATAGTCCACTTTCTCCCGGAACAGGCGCTCCGCAGTCGCATAGTCCCGGCTCGCCAGAGCCAAATCCGGCCGTATCATCGAAATCATCGGGCGGGATTTGGCGTCCGCCTTGGCCAGAATTCTTTGTTCGTACTCGACGCATTGCTCGACCACCTCGAGCGCCTCCTGCATCTCCCGCTTTTCGATCAGCACGTCGCTCAGCCGCTGCAGGGAAAAAATTGCCATCTCCGGCTCACCCGTGAAGGCCACGGTCTGGACTGCGGCGCGGTATTGCTCGGCAGCCTGCTCCAGATCGCCGCCATCCAAGTGGACGTCACCCAAAAAGTGTCGAGCCATCGAAATCTTGATGTTGCGATCCGGCGCTCCCGCGCGCTCGATGTGCTCCACCGCAAAACGGAGCCGCCCGCCGGCTCTCTCCAGTTGACCTCGGAAATAAGCGCCCTGGGCTTCCAGAATGTCCAGGTCCCCCAAGGCGTACTCCTGCATGGGGCCGCTGGCCATCCGCAGTGCGGCCTTGCGGGCGCGCTGAACCCGCCGGTCGAAGTCGTCCCACGCTCGCGCCGCTATGGCGCGGTGCGCGGAACACAACTCCGAACAATACCGCCGCCGCGGCGTCGGCCAGAAGACAGCCGCAAGCGACAGCACGCCGAGCAGAAGCCAACACAAGCTCATTAGTCGGTTGATCGGCCTCGCGCGCACTTAACTCCATTGGAGCAATGCCTTACCCGGTATAGGCCGCAGGTTCCAGGACTGTTGTTGTAGGGTTAGCCGGCCGATAAGCCATAAGGAGAAAACCCATGCTCCAACATTGGAACGGACACTTGAGGCGGTAAAGACCTTGCTATCAACCGCCGCGCTCACCGGCGGACAAAAAACGCCGGCTTATCCACGTCCGCATCCACCGCCACATCGAAGAACCCGATCATCATCTCTTCCCAGCTTTGCTCGCCGTAGCGGACCTCCGCCATGGGATCGGGGTTATTCGGATTGTTGGGCGAATTGTCGAACCGGGCGGTGCAGACCAGCCGCGTTCCGGCGCGCAGCAGCCGGGGCGTTGCCAGTTTGTAGTTCAGTTGCCAGTGGAAATCGTAGCGCGGTACGCTGAGCAGCGTTTCATATTGGCCGTTCGGGCCGGCAATCGCATATTCGAACGCCTTGCCGCGCAGGTGCATGTGCGGAAACATGCTGAGCAGCAGCGCATCGTTGGGCAGCGTGCCGAAAACCTGGACCCGGTAGTTGGGATCGCCCGGAGGAATCACAAAGCGGTCCTGATTGAGTTGCAAAGTGAGAATCGCCTTGGCTGGCGACTGGCTGGCCAAGGTCACGCCGATGCGCGTCTGGTCCTGCGCCGGTTTGCCATTCACCGTGTAATGCATCTGCAAAACCAGATCGGAACCGGCCTTGATCTTCTTGGCCATCCCCGCCGGCCAAACGTCATAGCTATTGCCAGGAGTGTAGACCATCAGGACGTCGCTCATGGTCGGGCCTTTGATCCAGGTCGAGCCGGGCTCCCGAATATAAACCACCGCATGGTGAACCACGGATGGATCGCTGGGCCGCACCTCGACGCTCTGGATCCAAACGTCATGCTCAAATCGTGTAGGCAAGGGTATGTACTGATAGTCGATGGCGCCTTGAGCGGGGATCGCAATCGGCCGCGGCATGGTGAAAACGGCGTCTGGCCGGCCAATGTTCCATTCCTGCGCTGGCGGGGCGGCGCGGATTTCCACTTTGGGAGCAGCCGCCGCCCACGCCGCGATCGTGCGGATCTCGGCTTCACTCAGTGAGCTGTCGTTGGCGAATTTGCCGTGCGCCGGGTCCGCCAGCCAGGGCGGCATTGTGCGCGTGACCACCGCTTGGCGAATGGCTTTGGCCCAGGGCCGGGCGGCTGCGTAGGAATCCAGGCGCATGGGCGCAATACCACCGGGGCGGTGACATTCGAGGCAATGTTTCCCGATGATTGCGCCGGCGTCCTGGCCGCTAGCGAGCCAGAGTGGCCACAAACTTATCGCGGCACTCCGCAGAACAGAAGTGATAGGTCTCTCCATCCACGATCCGTTTGATCGATGTGGCCGCCGAGATGTATGTTCCACAGGCTGGGTCTTTCTTGAGTTCGCCGGTTACCGGAACCGTGGGCCTGGGGGCTTGCTGAGTTTGCTCGGGAGAAGGAGGGCTCACGAAAACGGAAAATGCACGGCCCACAACTGTGAGTACGGCCCGGACCACGGTCAAGAAGAATACCGTCGCCAACAGGTAAAAGATCAGGCGAAACATAGGGCCCTACGTTTATTTTACTATCGGTGATTTACGGCTTTGCTAGCGCGGCAGACCGCCAAATGTGGGGCGATCCCCCTGGATCGCGCCCGACGCCTCGTCGGCCTTTTCCATCGCGCTCGCAAGGCCGGACGAGGGGGTCCGGCGCCGACGCGGGCGTCGTCCCACTACGATCCCACCTTCACTCTTCGTTATTTGCCGCTTTGCGGGCGGCGTCAATTCTCGCCTGGGCGTGACGGGCGGCAATCAGAGCGGCGGCAATGTCCATTCCGAGTGCCGGATTGATCAGGGCATCTTGCGCGTGCTTGAGATCCTTCTCCGCTTGGGTGACGTCGATCTCCTGGCTCTTCTCGGCAACGTCGCTCAGTACGCGGACGACGTTGTCATAGATCTCCAGATAGCCGCCGTTGATTGCCAGACTAAAGAAATGGTCGCCCGGCGTGGTATACGTCAGCGCGCCGATGCCCAGTTCTGAAAGCAACGGTGCGTGATCCGGCAGCACGCCGATATAGCCATCCTTGGCTGGAATCTGCGCCCGGATCGCCGTTTCTTTGTAGAGTAGGCGCTCCGGCGTAGCGATTTCAATGTCGAACGTCGACGCAGCCATTTACTTCTTTCCCTGATTGCGGATTTCCTCGGCCTTCTTCTTTACGTCTTCGATGTCGCCTTGCATGTAAAACGCCTGCTCGGGCAGGTCGTCGTGTTTGCCTTCCACCACTTCCTTGAAGCTGCGAACGGTGTCGGCCAGCGCGACATATTTGCCATCGAAACCGGTGAACTGGGAGGCGACGTGGAACGGCTGCGACAGGAAGCGTTCGATTTTGCGGGCCCGGGCCACTGTCTGCCGGTCTTCGTCGGACAATTCGTCGATGCCGAGAATAGCGATGATGTCTTGCAGGTCCTTATACCGCTGCAGAATACTCTTCACCTGTTGCGCGACATTGTAGTGTTCGTCGCCCAGGATGCGGGCGTCGAGAATGCGCGATGACGAAGCCAGCGGATCGACCGCCGGATAGATGCCTTTTTCCACCAGGCTGCGCGTCAAGTTAGTGGTTGCGTCCAGGTGCGCAAAGGTGGTCGCGGGCGCCGGATCGGTATAGTCGTCGGCCGGCACGTAGATCGCTTGCACGGACGTAATCGAACCTTTATTGGTCGAGGTGATCCGCTCCTGCAGTTCGCCCATCTCCGTGGCCAGGTTGGGCTGATAGCCCACCGCCGACGGCATGCGGCCCAACAGCGCGGACACTTCGGAACCAGCTTGCGTGAAGCGGAAAATATTGTCGATAAACAGCAGGACGTCCTGGCCTTCGTGGTCGCGGAAATATTCGGCGACGGTCAACCCGGTTAGCCCTACGCGCAGCCTCGCCCCGGGCGGCTCAGTCATCTGGCCGTAGATGAGCGCCACTTTCGATTTTTTGTAATCGTGCGGGTCCAAGACGCCGGACTCCTGCATCTCGAGCCACAAATCGTTCCCTTCACGGGTCCGCTCGCCCACGCCCGCAAACACCGAAACGCCGCCATGTTTCAGAGCGATATTGTTGATCAACTCCATGATGATGACCGTCTTGCCCACGCCCGCGCCGCCGAACAGGCCGATTTTTCCTCCGCGCACGTACGGTTCAAGAAGATCGATCACCTTGATGCCCGTCTCGAACATCTGCAGCTCAGTGGCCTGCTCGTCAAATTCCGGGGCAGAGCGATGGATCGACCAGCGCTCCTTGGTATTCACCGGGCCCATGTTGTCCACTGGATTGCCAATGACGTTGAGCACGCGGCCGAGCGTTTCGGGGCCGACCGGAACCGTCACGGGCATACCCAGGCTTTCGGCTTTCATGCCGCGCACCATGCCGTCGGTCGGTTGTAGCGCGATCGTTCGCACCCGTCCCTCGCCGATATGTTGGGCGACCTCGCAGACAACGTCAATGGGCGTGGGGGCGTCAAACCCTTCGCTGGTGATGTGAATGGCTGTGTTGATCATGGGAATCTGGGATTCCTCGAACTGAATATCGACCGCCGGACCGGCGATCTGAATCACGTGGCCGAGAACGGTCTTGGGAGTGGTTGTCGTGGTTGCCATCAGTCTGTTTTCCTCGCTAATCCAGAGCGGCGGCGCCGCTCACGATTTCGATGATCTCGCGCGTTATGCTCGCCTGGCGCACCCGGTTCATGGTGAGAGTCAAGTGGTCAATGACGTCGCCGGCGTTGGTGGTGGCCGCATCCATTGCAGTCATGCGCGCGGCGTGCTCGGCGGCCGATGACTCCAGCATGGCGCGATATATCTCCGCTTGAATGTAGCGGGGAAGCAGGCCGCGCAACAACTGGTGAGGCCGCTGTTCGTAAATATAATCGATGGGAGCGCGGTTCTCCGGCAGTTCCACGGGAAGAATCCGCGTGAGAGACAGATCGGACACCACCACGTTGCGGAAGTGGTTTACCACCAGGTAGACGGCGTCGATCTCGCCTTTTTCAAAACGCTCAATCACCTTTCCGGCCACCTGCAGCGCATCCTCGTAGCGGACGTTCTTTTGGAAGAAAGTCGCATATTCGCCGGTGATGTTCTTGTGGCGCTTGCGAAAGAAGTCGCGGGCCCGGCGTCCCACCAGTTCCAGCGCGACATCGGCATTGCGGTGCTCCTGGATAAACCTGAGGGCCGCCCGGTTGACGTTCGCATTGAACGCGCCGGCCAAACCGCGATCGGCCGTAACCACAATCAGTTGAATACGCTTTTCCTCGCGCTTAGCTAGCAGCGGAATCTCGCTCATCTCATCGGCGCTAGCGGCGAGCGCGACGTTGGCCAGCATCCGCTGCATGCTTTGGGCATACGGGCGCGCGGCAATCACTTTGTCCTGAGCACGGCGCAGTTTCGCGGCCGAGACCATCTTCATGGCCTTGGTGATCTGCTTCATGTTCTTGACCGAGCGAATGCGCCGGCGTATGTCGATTAAACTGGGCATGGGTTAGACCGCCGCGGCGAGCTGTTTCTTGTGCTGTTCCACAAAGCGAGTCTTGAAGTCTTTGATGGTAGTCTGAAGTTCGGTTTTCAAGGCGTCGTCGAGGGTCTTCTTCTCCCGGATGTGCTGCAAGAGCGCTGGGGCGGAGTTCTCGACAAACGCGAGAAGCTCTCCTTCAAACGTCCGGCATTGGTCCACCGGAATGTCATCCAACAGGCCGGTGGTCCCGGCGAAGATGATCAGGACCTGCTTTTCCACCGGGAGCGGCGAATACTGCGGCTGCTTCAAAATTTCGGTCAGCCGTTTGCCGCGGTTGATCTGTTGTTGCGAAGCCTGGTCCAGATCCGAACCGAGCTGAGCGAACGCCGCCAGATCGCGGTATTGCGCTAAATCGAGCCGGAGCGAACCGGCGATTTGCCGCATGGCCTTAATCTGAGCGCTGCCGCCGACGCGGCTGACAGAAAGACCGACGTCCACTGCTGGCCGCACGTTGGAATTGAACAGATCGGTAATCAGGAAAATCTGGCCGTCGGTGATGGAGATCACGTTGGTCGGAATGTAGGCCGAAATATCGCCGGCCTGGGTCTCAATAATCGGCAGCGCGGTGAGCGATCCGCCGCCTTGTTCCTTGTTCAGTTTTGCCGCCCGCTCCAGCAAACGGCTGTGCAGATAGAAGACATCTCCGGGATAAGCTTCGCGGCCGGGCGGACGCCGTAACAACAGCGAGATCTCGCGATACGCAGCGGCATGTTTGGAGAGATCGTCGTAAATGAGCAGCGCGTGGCGGCCGGAATCGCGGAAGTACTCGCCCATCGCGGTTCCCGCGAACGGCGCGATGTACTGCATGGGAGCGGGGTCGGAAGCCGTGGCGGCCACCACAATGGTGTACGCCATGGCGCCCGCTTTTTCGAGCGTCTTCACCACCTGGGCGACCGTAGAACGCTTCTGGCCGATGGCGACGTAAATACAAATCACGTCGCCGCCTTTCTGATTGATGATGGTATCGATCACCACCGCGGTCTTACCGGTCTGGCGGTCTCCGATAATCAGTTCGCGCTGGCCGCGGCCAATGGGCACCATGGCATCGATGGCCTTGATTCCGGTCTGCAGCGGCTCCTTCACCGGCTGCCGGGCCACCACGCCGGGCGCAATCCGCTCCACCGCATAGGACTCCTTGGCCATAATCGGACCCTTATCGTCTAGGGGGACGCCAAGGCCATTTACTACGCGGCCGATCAGGGCCTCGCCTACCGGCACGGACATGATTTTGCCGGTGCGCCGCACTTCGTCGCCTTCGCGAATTTCCTGGTACTCGCCCAGCAACACCGCGCCCACCTGGTCTTCTTCCAGATTCAAAGCGATGCCCGAGACGTTGTGCGGAAACTCGATCATCTCGCCGGCCATTACTTTTTCGAGGCCGTAGATGCGGGCGATACCGTCGCCAACCGAGATTACCGAGCCGGTTTCGGAGACGTTCACTGCCTTTTCGTAATTTTCAATCTCGCCGCGCAACACGCGCGCGATTTCGTCTGCTCTGATTTGAGCCATGGTCGCTGAAGCTCCCTTATTCGCCCGCTGCGCGGGCGATCAATTCTCTCCGCATCGCTTGAAGCTGGCCGCGCAGAGACCCATCATAGACGGTAGAACCGACGCGCGCCACCGCTCCGCCCAGCAGATACTCGTCCACGGCGTAACGGACGCGAACACCCTTGCCCCCCAGGCGCGCCAACTCTGCTTCGAGCGACGACGTCTGCAGCGGGGTCAAAGCCGCGGCCGAAGTAACATCGGCGCGCACAAACCCCAACCGATCGTCGAGCGCCCGTTCAAAGCCCTCGCGAATCTCGGGCAGCAGCGGAATCCGCTTGTGGTCGACGATGACAAACAGAAAATTGCGAATTAGTTTCGAGATGGCCATCTCATCCATGAGTTTTCCGAGAGCCGCCTTCTTTCTCGCGCCGGGAATGGCCGGCGTGATTAGCGCCGCCTTCAGAATGACCGACTCCGAAATCATGCTCTCCACCGCTCGCAACTCCTCCAGCGCTTCACCGGGTTTCTTGCCCGAAGCGGGATCTACAACGACATCGGCCAGAGCGCGAGCGTAACGGGCGGCCGCAGCCGAAATCATTGTGTGATGCTCCGGTGTTGGCTGCCATCGTGCAAGTCCTGAATGTGCAAGTCCTGAATGAACGCATTCAACAGACTCTCTTTTGAAGCCGGATCTAACATGGCGCGAATGCGCTGCTCGGCCAGACCCAGCGCCAATTCCGCGGAGAAGGTCTTGAGTTCATGCTTGGCCGCCTTGGTCATCAATTCGAGTTCCAGTTGCGTCTGTTGCTCCAACCGCTCCAGCAGATGCTGGGTATCGCTTTTCAAGCGGGCAGCCTCAGCCGCTATTTCCGCGTGGGCCTGGGAACGCAGTTGAGCGACTTCGCCTTCGATTCCAGCCAGCCGTTTCTCGATTTGCGCGGCGCGCCCTTCGGCTTCGGCCTTTAGCTTGCTGGCTTCTAGAATGCCACGCTGGATTTCTTCTGTCTGACCACGAAAATACGAACCGGCGTTCTTATTGATCAGGTAACCGAGGACGCCGGCCAGGATCAGGAAATTCGCCCATTTCCACCAGATCCAAGGATCGCTGGTGGTTTCCTCATGGCCGGCGGCTTCCTTCTCCTGACAAAGTGCCAGCGGCGTCAGCGCCAGGAAAAAACACAGTACCAGGCGTTTCAAGCGGCGGCCCTCCTAGGCAGCAGGCGGGTTGCGATCTGCTCCGCCAGCGACTGGGCATAAGTGGCGAGCTCGGCTTTGGAAGCCTCGCTTTCCGCCTTCACCTGCTCCCGCGCATCGTGCACCAGAACGTGCGACTTCTTGCGAGCTTCTTCTATCGCCTGATTCTGCTGTTCAACCGCTTGCTTACGGTTGATCTCGTGCTCCTGGTAGATTTCTTCCCGAGCCTTGCGGAGAGCGGCTTCAATCTCACCGGCGCGGCTGTTGGCTCGAGCCATGGCCGCTTCCGCCGCCTTGCGGGCGCCCTCCGTCGCTTCGCGGCGCTTGGCCAGCGTCGCGGCCAGCGGCCTAAAAAACATGAACTTCAGGTAAAAGTGAACTACGATGAGCAGCAAAACCGTGGGGACCGCTTTCAGCAGAATCCCGCCTAGCGCCTGTAGAGTTGCTTCCATGGAGTTTGTGAAAAGGAACTTTAGCCTAAGAAAAAGCGACGTCCGTCGACGGCACGGACGCAATAGGCCTGCCGTGGCAGGCATCCTCAAGGACTTACCCTAACACACGCGCGGTCCCACTTCAAGCGAAACGGGCTGGAGAAGAGAGAAGTGGGGAAGTATCAAGCAGTTGGGCCGTTTTGAACTCGCCATTTCGGCTTTTGTTCCCGGCGGCCTGGGGGTCAGCGTCGAGTAAGAAAGCATATCGCCTCCACATAGAACAGATACGCAGCGCTGTCGAGATGTTTCGGCCCAGACGGGGAGGCCCGCCCTATTGTGGAGATTCGGCCCGAGCCATTAAATCCCCGAGCCATTAAATGTGAGTTAAGAGCGACACAAAGTGAACTCTGAATGCGTTCATAGAGCAGAGGACAATTTGCTATGCAACGAATAGTTTTGATAGCGGCGCTCGCCGCGATGGGCACGCTGGCCGAGGCACAATATGGGCCGCCCGGAGGACCTTATCAGCCGGAATCGGTTTCCGGCCTGATCGAGCGGGTCCACGTGGATCTCAATCAAGGGTACAAAGTCTGGAAGATGCACGGCGGCGATCGGGACAGATTGAACGGCGCCGAAAAGCAACTGCGCGAGTTCGGTCAACAGTGGCGGTCAGGTAAGTTCGACAAAGGCAAACTGGATAGCGCCATCGCCGCGGTTCAGCATGTGCTCGACAACAATCACTTGGCTGGGCCGGAGCGCGACGCGCTTTGGAACGATGTAGAGCAACTGCGAAGAATGCGCGAGGCGTACGACCGGCACGAGATCGGGCGCTGGTAACGCGTTCCCGTCTTAGCGCGCGATAATCGGTTATGCGCGCCTTGATCCCCCTGCTGGCCGCGGGCATCTCGCTGTTTGCCTCCGAGATGAAGATCACCGTCGCGCAACTCCTTACGTTTGTTCGCTCCACGATACAACTGAGACAACCGGACCGGCAGGTGGCCGAATATCTGCACCATGTACATCTCACCGACAAGCTGGACGACCGGACAATAGAAGACTTGATCGGCCAGGGGGCGGGTCCCAAAACTGTCGCAGTGCTGCACGAACTGCGGGATGGTTCGGCAACGCTGCCCGCTCCGCCTCCTCCTCCGCCCCCACCGGTGGTTTACAAGATACTGCCGCCCGACTCCATTGAGCAGGGGCACATTCTGGACGAAGCGCGCGAATATGCTCTCAATTACACCCGGCAGCTTCCCGATTTTATCTGCGTGCAAGTGACCCGCCGTTGGGTCGATACAACGGGCTTCGATACCTGGCGTCATCTCGATACGATCACCACGCGGCTGAGCTACTTCGAGCAAAAAGAAGACTACAAGGTCGTCCTGGTCAACGACCAGCCGGTGCGCGATCTGCCTCTGGAAGTTCTGGGTGGGACCATGTCCGCCGGCGAGTTCGGCAGCATGATGAAGGACATTTTTTCTCCGGCGTCGGAGACCCGCTTCGAGTGGGAACGTTGGGCCACCTTGCGTGGAAAGCGCAACTACGTGGTCTCCTATGACATCGATCAAGCGCATTCGCGCTATCACCTGATCGCGAATCTTTCGCTCGACATCGTAACTGCGTATCGCGGACTGATCTACATCGACAAAGACACCAAGGCCATTTCGCGGATTACTTTGAAGGCGTACGGGATTCCGTACACGTTTCCGGTGCGGGAAGTGACCACCACGCTCGACTATGACACAACCAAGATCGGAGGCAGCGAGTTTATGCTGCCATTGAAGGCGCAGGTCACTTCACGCCGGGGCGATGAATCGACGCGCAACGATGT
>DATFZA010000522.1:0-3472 GCA_035314765.1 Bryobacteraceae bacterium | reverse complement strand
AGTGCACACCGCAACCTGCGCAAGGAGCGCGAGCCGGCAGGGTTGAGGCGCTGGCATCAGGGGCCGGGGGAATGCAGATTGACCCTGGAACGTGTTCTGGATGTACCACGCGCCACTCGTACATTGGTCCAGCCGATAGCGCGGGCCGCATGCAGGGGCGCTGACGGACTCTCCCGTGAAACGCCGGCCGGTTCTTTCCGATGGCGGAAAATTCTGTCACGGAATCCGCTTTAGCGTTCACCTCAAGACCCGATTTGTGGTGCTAGCCTCAAGAAAGATGAAGACCGGACGCAATGATCTGCGTCCGAGTGGTAGTGGGTTAGAGCTCATGAAGGCGGTAAACCTATGGCAACGTCCCTACGCACTTCCCGCCGGTGCGCGAAGGGCAGCAGGACGCAGGCGCCTAATGGATTGTGCGCAGACTCGCGCCATCCATAAAATCACGCCGGATCGGTCCCGTGAAAACGCCGCTTACGTCAGTTAGAGCATCCCGGCGGTCCACCTGGCCGTATACCCGCCATTCCGTAGAATCGCCGCGCGGAGCGCCCAGCAAAACCATCTTCCCCATTTGCGAGAATAGAAGGACCACCGTTATGGCAGCCCGACACAGATCCCGGCAGCGCGCCTTGCAAGTCCTCTATCAGTGGGACTTGACCAAGCAGCCCGTTGAGAAGGCGATCTCCACTTACTACGAAGGGCTGTATTCGGAAGAGACTGTGACGGTCCGTCCCAAACGAGACAAATTCATGGAGGAATTGGCGACCGGGGCCAGCGAGATGGCTCCGGATATCGACCAGCGCATCGCCGAGAAATCGGAGCACTGGAAGCTGGAGCGCATGCCGCTGGTGGATCGCAACATTTTACGGCTGGCGATTTATGAGTTGCGCCTCCAATCCACGCCGCCGGCGATCGTCATTGACGAGGCGCTGGAGCTGGCGCGCCAGTTCTCCAACGAAGAGTCTGTTAAATTCATCAATGGCGTGCTCGACGCCGTCCATAAGGAAGTCCGTAACTAACGGTCCGTAGCTAACCAATGAGCAAAGTATTGATGGTGGCCGCCGAAGCCGCGCCGTTGTGTAAGACTGGCGGCCTGGGGGACGTGCTGGGCGCCCTTCCCGCGGCGCTGCACCAATACGGCGACGATGTACGGGTGGTGCTGCCCAAGTACCGAATTAACCGCTATTCCAGCGCCCCACGGGAAGTCTGGCGGAATCTGTGGGTCCCCATTTTGGGGCTGGGCGTGACCTGCGACATCTATGAAGCGATTGAGGGCGGAGTTCTCTTCTATCTGGTCGATTGCCCGGCGCTGTATGACCGGAACGGCATCTATGCGGACGAAAACGGGGACTTCGGCGACAACCACTATCGCTACGCGGTGCTCTCGCTAGCGGCTCTCGGTGTTGCCCGCCATCTCTTTAGACCAGAGATTTTTCACGGTCACGATTGGCAGACGGGACTGCTTCCTCTGTATCTGCGAGAGAATTTCCGGAACGACCCGACGTTTTGGGGGATGCGCTCGGTGTACACCATCCACAATCTCGGCTACCAGGGCGACTTCGATCGGGGAATTCTGCCGTATGTGGGCGTGGACGGCCGGTTCTTCAATCCGGGCCAGATCGAAGGCTACGGGCGGGTGAACTTCATGAAGTCCGGCATTCACTTCAGCGATTCCGTGACCACGGTGAGCCCGCGCTATGCGGAGGAGATTCAAACACCCGAGTTTGGATTTGGCCTGGACGGTTACTTGCGCCAACAGAACAAGCTCTCCGGCATTCTCAATGGAGTGGACTACGGGGAATGGAATCCGGAAACGGATCGGCGCATTGCCCGGAACTACTCAGTAGCGGACTTGTCGGGAAAGCGCGAGTGCAAGCGGGCCCTCTTGGCCGAATTCGGATTTCCCGATTCCGTGATCGACCGGCCGCTGATTGGCATCATATCGCGATTCGCCAGCCAGAAAGGCTTTGAACTGTTTGGCGAAAGCGGCCACTGGCTGCTGGGCGACCATGACGTTACGTTGATCGTGCTGGGTTCCGGCGAGCAGAAGTACGAAGACATGTTTAATTATTTTGCCGCCGCGCATTCCGACAAAGCGCGGGCCTGGATCGGACACAACAACGACCTCGCTCACCGCATTGAAGCAGGCGCGGACCTGTTCCTGATGCCCAGCCTCTACGAACCCTGCGGCTTGAACCAGATGTACAGCTTGAAGTACGGGACGCTGCCCATTGTGCGCGCGACCGGGGGCCTGGATGATACCATCGAACCTGGGACGGGGTTCAAATTCTGGCAGTACAACGGATATTCGCTGCGGGGTGCTCTGCAATACGCGCTGGACGGTTGGCATGACCGGGACAACTGGACGTCCATGATGCGCCGGGCGATGCAAAAGGACTTTTCCTGGAGTGTCTCCGCCGGACAGTATTCCATGCTCTACCGGCGGCTCCTAGGTTGAATCCTTACTGGGGAAACGGTCATCTAGATAGGGGAGAAGATATGGCGGATGCAAATACTCTGACGTTTACCGATGCTACGTTCGACACCGATGTGTTGAAGTCGGACGTACCGGTTTTGGTGGATTTTTGGGCTGAATGGTGCGGTCCTTGCCGCATGATGTCGCCTACGGTGGACGCGATTGCCAAAGACTACCTGGGCCGCTTGAAGGTTGGCAAGTTGAACGTGGACGATAACGGCGGAACGGCGATGCGTTACAACGTGCGCGGTATCCCCACGCTGCTGCTCTTTAAGGGCGGCCAGATCGTCGCCCAGAAGGTGGGCGCGGTCGGAAGGCCGGACCTTCAGGCGCTGATCGACGCTCATGTCGATGCCGCGGGTTCCGTTCCCGCGCCGGCGCCAACGCCAGTGAGCGCATCGGCCCCGGATCGGGGCGCGGAGTTGGGCACTGCAAACGGGCGGCCGACCCCCGAGGTCAAGCAATACAAGTAAGGCGAAAATGGCGCGGCTCGTATAGAGCGAGCCGCGCGTCAGGCCGGCTGGCGTCTGTGTTTTTGCTCGAAACGCCAAGCGGTTTCGACGATAGAGCGCAGATCGCCGTATTGGGGTTTCCATCCCAGCGTATGTTTTAGTTTGTTCGAGTTTGCCACCAAGGCGGGTGGATCCCCCTGGCGGCGCGGTCCGATCTTTCGGGGCACTGCCTTGCCGGTTGCTTCCTCAACTGCCCGCACCACCTCAAGCACGCTGTGTCCAGTCCCGGTTCCAACGTTGAAGGCATCCGATCTACCGCCGGCTAGGAGGCTCTCCAAGGCTACGACGTGCGCTTCGGCTAAGTCCGCGACATGGATATAGTCGCGAATACAGGTCCCATCCGGAGTAGGGTAATCGTCGCCGAAGATGGTCACGGGTTGGCCGCTCTCAATGGCGCGAAACAAGAGTGGGATGAGATGCGTTTCGGGTTCGTGCTCCTCACCCAGGCCTGTTTCCGGATCGGCCCCGCAAGCGTTGAAATAACGGA
>DATFZA010000521.1:0-12871 GCA_035314765.1 Bryobacteraceae bacterium | reverse complement strand
CAAACAAGGACGTGAACAACAGCTCCGACATCAAAGATACGCTCAGCAAAACCGCGACCGGATTCAGGGCGGCCACGGTTGTGAGCAGGATGCATTCCCAGCGCGCGAAATGTTGCTCGTTGAGGAACCGCCATACCAGCCAGACAAAAGGCGGAAACAGCAGCCAGGCAAATAGCGTGGCTAGCGACAGATTATCGGGGAAATGCGGATTTATTCGCCAGACGAGAGACAAGAATGCCGGATACAGAGGCGGATATTTGGTTTGGAAGGGCTGGTGCGGCAGGCTGGCGATCTTATAGCCATCGCCCTGGGCGAAGCTCTTCGCGGTTACCCAATAGATGCTGTCGTCATGGTAGTAGCCGAGCTGGGGCATGGCGCGCCAGTTCCAAGCCAGCCAGGCGGAGGGCGCGAGGACGGCGACAAATAGAAAGGGGAGCAGCAGTTTTCGAGGACTTTGCACCTATTAATTTGATCGGCTAAGCCGGGCGGATTCTGCACCCTCAGTAGCCGAACTGTGGCAAAAGGTATGATCAAAGGAGGGCAAGAACATGGCAAACCTGAATACGGATTTAGACATCGATTGGATGGCCTGCGAACTGATTGAAAAGGTTCCCGGCAAGGTTTCGGGTCGGCCCGTCGTGCGAGGTACGCGCATTATACCGGACGCTATCGTTGACAGTTTCGATCTCGGAGAAACGCTGGACGAACTCAGCGAAGGCTTCCTTCACTGTCCGTTTCCCAGATCAAACGTCTAATCGAATTTGCCCATGCTCAGCGAGGGCAGCCCAATCCGTGAAGGTGTTGCTCGACGAAAATCTTGACCATGCATTGCGGAAACTCTTAGGGCACCACGAGATCGTCACCGTCGCCTATATGGGCTGAGCTGGACTCAAGAACGGCGAGTTGTTACAGACGGCGGAGGACCACGGCATTGATGTTCTCCTGACAGGTGACGGAACGCTCAACTACGAGCAGAACCTTACCGGCCGGAGTCTGGCGATTGTGGCTCTATCGGCCATCCAGCTACCCATCATCAGGAAACATCTGCCAATGATAATCGCCGCCATTGACGACGCCCGGCCCGGTTCTTTTCAGACGGTCGACTGTGGCACGTTCAGCCGGAAGAAGCCCGATGGCCGGAGTCGCCATTTGTGCCGGTTGAGACCTGTTTCGCCTTTAGTACCCAAGCAGCGGCGCCAGTTTGGCCCGCACTTCGTCGATGACTTCACTTGTGCAGCGCCCGAGTTTTTCGGCGCGGCGCGCTTTCCAGTCGATGCTCTTCACATGGTCGACTAGAATTACGCCGGTCGTACCATAGCCGGGGGGAACAGCCACCTCGAAAGGGTAGCCTTTTGACTGATTCGTGACCGGGCATGCCAGGGCCAGACCGGATTTCGCATTGTAGACTCTCGGACTCAGGACCAGTGCCGGGCGCCGGCCTGCCTGTTCACGGCCAGCCTGAGGGTCGAACGTCAGCCAGACAAAATCGCCGGCTTCCGGCACAAATGCAGCCATTACCAGGATTCCTCGCCTTGTGGCCGTCCCCAATCTGTCTGCCGGTGACGGTTCTTGGGCGTGATCCGAGCGACAAGCTCTGACAATTCGTACCGTTTATGTGTAGGGCGCAAGACGATGCCGCCGTCAGTGCTGAGAGCCAGCGCCACACAATCCCCCTCAGCAATGCCGGCCTGTTTGGCTATGGCCAACGGAATCCGGACAGCCAGGCTGTTTCCCCATTTCGAAACGATCGTCTCACTACGCATGTGTATCTACTTTGAGTATACGGGCGAATGGCATGGCGTTCAAGTCCGAGCGTACCGGCGTTGGGTGTCGGTAATGTGCATCTCGTCCTTGCCCTCCGGCGCCGTCTGTGTGCGACGTGGCGACTACGCAATTGTGGTTGCCGCGGACGGCAGATGAGGCCACTCATGGCCGCCGAGGCCCAGGCCGTGGCCCAGGCGATGGCTGAAATACTTGTAGCCGGCCTTGCGGGCGTCGTCGTCGACCGCTTCGCATGGCAGGCCGGGATGCGCGGCCGCCATGGCTTTGCCTTGCGCCTGGTGCACGATGTCGAACAGGCGCTTCATTTTGTCGGTGGGCTGGCCGATAACGAACGTGCGCGTGATGGTTAAGAAATGTAGAAACTTGTAAAGCGAGCAACTGCCGGGCAATGCCCGTGTTCAAAGCAATAGAGAATGATCTAAGCCGACTATGCAATTTTTCCTTCTCTGTATTCTCGCTCTTTGCATCTTCGCGATTCCCGCAGCCGCGGAAGTCATCGGCTTCTACGTCTGGAGGCGGCGCCTGCGGCGTGCGCGGCTATCCTTTAATCCAACGAATAGATGAAGTATTCCTCGAACGCCGGTCCCGCCAAATGGATATGCCGCGGGTGTACCTCGAGAAACAAGACTGGCGGGATCTGGCGTCGCGGAATGGCATGCTCGGCCAGCACGGCGGATGCCGGAAGACGTCCCCGGACCGTCGCTACCTTGGCAGATCCACGCTCTGTCCAAGGGTGTTCTAATGTCAACCCTTCCGACAGCAGAAAATCCAGCACCCGCTGAGCGGTATCCAAACCGGCCTGATCCATTTCCGCGGGGCCGGGCGCGAGCCCCAGCCATTCACAGAGCACCCGATAGGTGAATCCCCAGAGCGGCGTGCCGTTTAACTCGACTGCCGGGAACCGCCTATCCTCGGCCACGCCGGGAACGTTACGCAACTGGTGCGCGGCCAGATCGCGAAAACCGCTCAACGGCATCCAGACTGCCTCCACCGCCTCACTTACGTCCAGAACCGTCGGCAGCGTCTGTTCAATCCGGAACAGAAACGGGGCAACCAACATAAACTTACCCGACCGGCGGCCGGCCAGTGTTGGCCGCAGAGCCGATTCAAGATTTTGCGGGTCGAGCCGGATACCGCATTCCTCATCCAGTTCCCGGAGCGCCGTGACCAGCAGGCTGGGATCTTTCCGGTCGCGCCTGCCGCCCGGAAAGGACCAATGGCCGGACCAAGGGTCGCCATCCCGATCCGCCCTGCGGATCAGCAGCACCGACTCGCATGGCGACTGCGCATGCAGAACCGCCACGGCCGCTTCGGACTGTCCCATGTTTTCATTATGGTGTCATGGTGATGGATGGGTCGGAACTTGAGTGTGACTAACTCTCGCTCGCAGGTTCGCAGGCTGCTGCGCGCCGGCGTGCTTTGCATGATTCTCGCAATTGGCTGTCACGTGTGGGATCAGTATGACCCGCGAAACGACCAAGCGGTGACTGCGCAGATCGTCGACTGCAGCGTGGTGAGTAATGTCGAGCAGCCACTGGTGCGAGTCACCATCGATCGAAAAGTCTATCTGATCAGGCCGAAGGCTGGTGCTTTGGATGTTGCCAAGTGCCGCCCGGGCGAGCAGATCAAGCTCTATCATCCGCCGGACGCGCCGACGGTCTTGCACCGCGACCGAACGGCCCTTCTCTCGGTTCCGGCATTGATGGCGAGCGTCCTGGGGTTTATTCTCCTGTTCATCTGCCTCTACGTTCGTTATGTCTGGCCGATTTGGGTCACCGGCGACTGGGAGAAAGCGCCGCCGAGGATTCGCTGGCTGCGGCACGTTCCCGTTCAATGGCTCTCGCTGCTTCTGCTCGGGCTGGCGTATCCGTTCGCGATGTGGATGCGGAGCTGATGCTATTCTCAAATGTTAATGAGTCGCCTCGGGATCACCCTATGCGGTGTTCCTCTTCAAAATCCCGTGCTGGCTGCATCGGGCACCTACGGCTACGGGACGGAGTTTTCGAGCGTCGCCAATCTGGACGGCATCGGCGCGATCGTGGTGAAAGGCCTCTCCCGCGAACCCATTCGAGGGAACCCGCCGCCTCGCTTGTGGGAAGCCGAAGGCGGGATGCTGAACTCGGTCGGCTTGCAGAACATCGGCGCCGTGGCCTTCGTTCAAGACAAACTTCCCTCCTTGAGAAAATTCCGCACGAAAATCTTCGCTAATGTTTTTGGGTATGCGACGGAGGATTACGGCGAAGTTATCCGCATCCTCGAGTCTGGTGAAGGTTTGGCCGGTTATGAACTGAACGTGTCTTGTCCCAACGTCAAGCAAGGCGGCATGATGTTCTCGAGCGATCCGCGGCTCCTGGCGGAAGTAGTATCGAGTGTCCGGCCGTTGACCAAACGCCCGCTGATCGTGAAACTCTCGCCCAACGTGGCTCGAATCGATGTGTTGGCGCGCGCGGCCGAAGAAGCCGGCGGCGATGCGCTCTCGCTGGTGAATACTTTTCTGGCGCTCGCCATCGATGCCCGAACGCGGCGGCCACGACTGGGCGCGGGCTGCGGCGGTTTGTCGGGCCCCGCGATCAAGCCCATTGCGCTGCGCATGGTCTATGAAGCAGCGCGCGCGGTAAAGATTCCGGTGATTGGGCTCGGCGGAATTCGCAGCGGCGTGGATGCGGCCGAGTTTTTGATCGCCGGCGCGTCGGCCGTTCAGGTGGGCACGGCGAATTTCTGGGATCCGGATTCGCCGGCGCGCGTGGCTCGAGAGCTGGAGAGGTTCCTCATCGAGGAGAGAATCGAACACGTGCAAAAATTGGTGGGAACTCTTCAACTATGAGAAAAACAATCTCGACCGAAAATGCGCCGAAAGCTATCGGCCCGTATTCGCAGGCCGTGGTCTGTAATGGCATGGCATTCTTGAGCGGCCAAATTCCGCTGGATCCGCGAACGAATCAACTGATTGACGGCGATATCGCGGCGCAGACCGAGCGCGTGCTCGAAAACATTAAAGCCGTGCTGGAGGCGAGTGGGGCATCTTTGGATTCGGTGGTCAAGACCACGGTATTTCTTCAGGACATGGGGGATTTCGCCAAGATGAATGAGGTGTATGGGCGCTACTTTGCGGTCGATCCTCCCGCCCGCTCTACGGTGCAGGCAGCGCGTTTGCCACGCGATGTGAAGGTGGAGATCGATTGCATCGCTGGGATTTGATCGATCTTATGCCAGCATGGGCGCATTCCATCGGGTGCGAAGGATCAGAATCGACATCGCCACGGAAGCAGCGAGGGTGAACGCCGCGGTGGTTGCATGAACTATGGTGGTGACGATCAGAAAAATAGGATCTGCGTCGACAGCCTGCATCAGGAACAGAGCGAATCCCAGAAAGATTTGCACGGACGCAACCACGGTAAACGCAACCCCCGCGCGGCGGACTTCGATCTGCTTGGCATTGCGAGTCGCTGCTATCACCAGAATGAACCACAACGCAACGACAAATGCCCACACAACGTGCGGCGCCATCCCGACAATTCCGTGACGGAACGCTACGCCGAGAGCGACCTGAGATAACACCAACGCGGGAGTTGTCATGGCTACAAAGTTCAATAGTCTACTATTGTCCGCTGCCCTCGGGCCGCTGTCTTTGGATACGAACAGTACCAACGCGACCGTAGCTGAGAAAAAAAGCTGCCCCAAGAGAGAGTGAGAGATTCTCACAGAAGCCGGTATCGGCTCGGGCACGAGACCCAGCAGCCCTTCGATAATATTGACGCCTAAAGCCACCCAGACCAAACGCTGCAACCATGCCCGTTCTTTCAACCGCCACAACCAGACGGCCAGACCCGCCGTGAGGACGCCCACCACCGCCCCCAACCAGATGTGGCACTGGCCCAGCGTGTAGAGAGGGCGCGCCTCATTGCCCGACACTGCCGGGCCGGTAACAAAGAGCAACGCGGTGCATGTCGCAACCACGATGGCATAGCGGCGCATGTTTGTATGCTTACCGCATGTCTGATTCCGCTGACTGAAGGTCTAGGCCGACTCGCTCGCCGTTGATTAGGACGTAGCCGGAGTTGATCAACTGTTGGCCGGTGATGTCGTAATTTTCGTAACGCCGCAGCTCAACGAAGGGCAGAAAAAACTCGACGGACTGCGTCACGGACGAGTCTGGTGTCTTGCCGGGAATCTTCACCGTGGAGCTGAATACGATGCCTTCAAAATTGGGGCTTTCTTTGAAAAACGCGAGCACCGGCCGGATCAAGTGGGATATGTGATTGTCGAACGCCAGCGCCGCAATGCGGTACTGCGATCCCACGGCCGGCGGCGCCAGGCTGGTCGTCACTGATAACTGCAGATAGGACGCCTGGTGGAACGCAACTATGACGGGCGGTGAGTATGCTACAAAATGCGCGCTGGAATCCAGTTCCCGAACCATGCGGTCCAGTAACTCCCGATACGAACTCTGCTTTTGCTCGAGAACCGCCTGGGTCAAATCCGGCGGAGGCGAGATTGGCGCAGGCGCCGGAACCGGAGCCGGCGATGCCGGCGAGACCGGGTCCGCCTTCGGCGCCATGTCTTCGCTTTGTTCCCCCCACAGCGAAACCAGGTTGCCGTCGACATACACGCTCGACGCCCGGAGCGCTGTGATCTCATCCACTACATCCCGGCTTCCCGAAGCCTTTTCGGCCATCGGCCTCGGAATAATCACCGCCAGGTTCTCGGGATTTTCCACGGTTACGCCCAGCACATCCTTGCGAACATGATGCGAAATTTCGATAGCATAGGCTGCGACTTTGGGCTCGCCGGCAAGTCTAGGAGCGATCGCGCTGACGATCGGCAGCATCACATCGAGATACGTCCGTTTTACGCGTTCGGCTCGATCCAGCAGGCGTCCGGAGTAGGAGGCGAAGTAGTTGCCGGTCACCTGCACCACGATCTGATTCTGAAACTTGGAAAACCGGATCGCGCGTTGATCGCTCTGATGCTCTTTCTGTTCTGTGACATCCATCGTCCGGCTCAAGTAAAAGCGGTACGGGTATGAATGGGACGTGATCTCAACCGCCGCTGCTTTCAGTTCAGTGAAGTGCCTTTCCTGAAGCGCACGCGTCTCGGGATCGAGGATCTCAGCAGGTGAAAGTACCTGTGCGGCGCCTGAACCGATGAGCAGGAGACACAGGCTGAAGCCTGTGGCACGCTTGATAGAAGGCGCACCAAGTACCGCACAATGCTGGATGCAAGGTGGCTCAGGCTCTAGCCTGTGCTCATTGACGTTGAGCAAAGACCGTCTCCTTTGGTTCGAACGGCGGATCGGCCACGGCGCGGATATAAGCCAGCACGGCGCCGATATCTGATTTACTCAAAGTGCGCCCGTATGGCGGCATTTCCGCCGACTTATTCAAGGCCGGCCCGCCATGCTGGATGAGCGCCAACAGATCCTCATCGCTGATCTTGTTGAGAAACGCGCCATCGCTGAAGGCATGCGGTTTGGCGTTGAGATTGTCGAAGTTGGAGACGCGCTCGGCCGACGATTCCGGATCGTGGCAACGCGAGCAATACAAGTCGCTCCATTGCTTACCTTGATTCTCCTCAAAGCCAAGCGCGAGTTCATCAATTCGGACTTCGACGCTCTTGCCACTTGCGCCTTCGGTCGCCGCGGAAACTTTGTACCGGCCGGCAATGCTCCCAATGGTGAGAGAAGTGGTGAACTGCCCGTCCGATCCGGTTATGCCCCAGGCGGGTTGCATGACTGCGCCGTTGGGCGCACGGAACCACACAGAGGCCCCACTGACCGGTGTGCCGTGGGCGTCATTGACCTGCACTACGATGGGCTGCTCCAACGGCGTTCCGATGGTTGCCAACTGTTTGCCACCGCTCACTTCCACGATCGCGGCCGGCGTAGCCGACGGCGCTTTGGGAATGAGTGGCGCGGGAGGACGGGAACAGTTCGCCAGCACAAGACTGAGGGCGACGATCCCCATGGCGGCGGTTCTCATTTGCCCTTCGCCTCCTGTCCTTTCTGCGCCATCAGGAAGGCGGTCAGCGCGTTGGCATCGGCTTCGCTCATTTGCCGGTCAGGCTCAATCGTACCGTGGCGCAGCGATTGCGGGGCCCTGAGCCATTGATAGATCCAGGCGGCATTGAGACGCGATCCGACGTGGGTGAGTGTCGGTCCGATATATCCCTTGTCTTTTTTTGGATCCACAATGTGGCACGCCTGGCAAGCGTACTTTGAATAGAATAACTGTCTTCCGCGCTCGATATCCGCCGGCTCCGGCGAAGGCCAGGCCGAATCCTTGTCGACCGAGGGCGTCTGATAGACGGCCAGAATATAGTCAGTAAGGACTGCAGACTCCTGATCGGTAACGTTAAACTTCGGCATTCGCCGGATTAAAGTTGGCCGGAGAGTATTGGGATTCTTGAAGAAAGCCAGCAGCCACTCTCGTTGCACTGAACTGCCTTCAAAAGTGAGATCGGGGGCCATGTCGCCTCCGCGGCCGTTGATGGAATGGCAACTGAAACAATTCAGCTCGTGCATTAACCGGCCTGCTGTTCCAGCGGGTTCGTAGTTGCTCATTGGATGACCGGCAACACGAAGGCGTGAAGGAAGGCTGAAGGCCCGGCCGGTTTGCGCCAGCAGCGCCGTGACCAGTGCATCGATTTGAGAAACCGAGAGGCTGAATTGAGGCATCTTCAGTGCCGCTCCGAAACTTCGCGGTTGTTTGATCTTCCCTTCAATGTAAGCAGGAAGGGTGTGTTCCATGCCTGCGACGAAAACGATCTTGGCTAGCGGCCGGCTGCCAACTGTTGTCAAATCGGGAGCAAAGCTGTCGGGCTTGCGGATGCCCTTGATCTCGTGACAGGAAGCGCATCCGTTCTCGTTTACTAATTGCTTGCCGTGCGCGATTTGGCCGGCGGTGGCTGTCTCCAGATGAACGTTGGCAAGAAAGTCGGAGTCCGTCTTGCTCTCCAGAAATCCACCAATCAGCGCGAGCTGCTTGTCGTCGAAGCGGTAATGCGGCATGGCTGTTCCGGGATCGTAGTCCTTCGGGTTGTGGACCCATTGGCGGATCCAGCCAGGTTTCGCTTTGGCGCCAATTTTGGTGAGTTCGGGGCCCAAATCACCGCCCACCAATAGTCCGGCTGCATTCTGGATGGCGTGGCAGGATGCGCAGAAGGACTCACCGTACGCGCTGGCGCCCGCTTGCAGGGCCGGTGCATCGGGCGTGGCCGTGGCTTCAGGCGCCGCTCCCGAAAGCGCCGACGGAGTCGATTGCGATATCAAGAAAGCCGAGATATCCCGAGCATCGTTGTCGTTCAACTGGAAGTTCGGCATCGTGGCCGTGCCGGAGTACGCCTGAGGATTCTTCAACCATGCATAGATCCACTCGCGAGTGGTTTTGTCCGCGATATGCGTTAGCGGCGGGGGATCGTCGGACGGGGCCAACTTCGTCCCATCTGGCAGAGAAACCGAGTGACAATGGACACAACCATACCGGGTTAGCAATCCGCGCCCGGCATTCAGCCTGGGCGTTCCCGTGAGTTTGTCCATGTGGCACTGGCCGCAGGATGATTCGAGATAACGCGCCGGAATCATCGGTTCCTCCCAGGCCAAAGTGCTACGGTGCGCTTCCTCGACAGTAGTCGCCACTCCCTGGCCGCGGTGGCACATCACGCATCCGAAGGCGGTGAGCGAATGAGGAATGGCGGGGTGGGGACGAAACGGTTGGGTGCTGACATCCCTCAGCGTCGCTTCTTTCATGGCTACGTGACACGATGAGCAGCGGTCGACCACGCCCAGTTCCGGTATCCAGGTTTGCTGTATGCCGCCCGCAAAGCGGCGCTTCAGCGTAACGGCATCGCCGCGGCCACCAATCAGCCGCAAATAACCCTTCTGATAGCGATACCACTCGCGAAACTGATCGCGCGCGGGCACCACGGCGAGCAATAGCAACAGCAAAATTCCCAGCGTCCCAAAAGCGCGGGCGCTGTCGCCGAAGAGTGTCTCTCGAATTGAAGCGAGCCTGGAACGGTTTGCCATTCAAGCCCTCCAGGGCCACACCCAAGACCATCCGGGTCCCCGGAAAAAGGTCCCGATCGCGGTCAAGATGGACGACGTGAGGAGAAACCAGGTCATGATCCAGAACGACAGAGGTCTCGAGGTCAACCACCGTTGTATCGTACTCGCGCGGACCGGTTGGCGAGCCGCAAGGAGCATGCATGCTCCAATGAGCAGCGTCGGCGCCAACACCGCATAGACTTCAAATGCAAGCAGGAACAGAATCAGCGCCAGAATGGCTACCGAGAAGATCTGCAGCCGCTTGCGCGTATGGTGCAGCCACACTCCCTCGGCTTCGATGTTGACGTTGAAATACGGGATGATCACTAGGGCAATGATCACCAGTGTGGGGATCAAAACACCTGCAACCACTGGCGGAAAATAATGCAGCAACTCTTGCAGTCCGAGAAAATACCAGGGCGCTTTGGCTGGGTTGGGCGTCTGCATCGGATTGGCGAGCCCTTCCAGAGGGGCGTCAGCAAACAGAGAGAGCAGTACCAGAACGATTGCTAGTGCTTCCACCGCGACCGCGGCACGGAGAATGCCCTCCGGCCAGGTCATCACAAAAGCGTCGCCGGTTGCCCTCACCTGCGGAGAAGTGCGCCGCGTGACAAAAGCAACTCGCAGAGGCGCCTTGCGCGCATCCGATTCGACCACGGCCACAAAGGGCTTCGTTTCATCCATGGCTTTCCTTCGCCTGTGTGTCCTGCACCCCGGTGTGCAGCCCGCCGTCCTTGCGAATCCGCCAGAAATGAATGGCGATGAAAAGAATCGCGGCGAGCGGAAGAATCACGCAGTGCAGGACATAAAAGCGCAACAGCGCGTTCGCATTGACGGAATTCCCGCCCAGCATGAGAAAACGTATTTTCGCTCCCAGAACCGGGACTGCGGAGATCAGATTGGAGCCCACGGTGATCGCCCAGAAGGCCAGTTGGTCCCACGGCAGCAGATATCCGGTGTAGCTGAGAAACAAAGTGACCAGTAAGAGAATGACGCCGATCACCCAGTTGAATTCCCGCGGCGCGCGGTACGCGCCGCGATAGAAAACTTTGAACATGTGTGCGAAAACCAGCAGCACCATGGCATGCGCGGACCAGCGGTGCAGGTTGCGCAGAAACAGCCCGGCGGAAACCACAAACTGGAGATCTTTCATATCCGCGTAAGCTTGCGGCACGGATGGATGGTAGTACAGCATCAACAAAACGCCGGTCACGACGAGAATCAGAAACGTGGCCAGTGTCAGCGTTCCTAAGTACCAGGTGGCACGGAAAGCCAGCGACCGCCGGCGAATTTTAACCGAAGCCAAATGGAGGAAAACATTTCCTTGAACCGCCAGCGCATCGTGCAAGCTGCTGGCCCCGGGCGCTCCACGGAAGATCGACTGCATGACGCGGGTGTCGCGCAGGTCGTTCCAATATCCCGCTACGGTCTTCGCCATGGGCTCATGTCCTCAAGTATTGATTCGGCGTGATGATGGTGGACCGGTCTACGAGAAGATCGCCTTCGTCGCTCAGCCACACTTTCAACCAGGGAAGCGGCCTGGGCGCCGGGCCATCCACTTTTGTGCCTTGGCGGTTGAATTTGCTTCCATGGCAAGGACACGCAATGATGCCGAGTTCCGGCTTCCACGCCGTCAGACAACCTAGATGAGTGCACGTGGCGGACAGCGCATAAAAACCTTCAGCCGCGTGAACGACGTAGATGCCTGCCGCCGGATCGGGTGTCAATGAATCGGGCGGGAATCGATCCGGCTTGCCCGCGTTGGCAATAGGCGATGGTTCGTAGAGCACGTTCGGAGAGAGGAATTCATAGCCGAATACCGTTGCTCCGCAACCCGCGATGGCCAGCGATCCCAGCCCCAGTTTCACAAACGATTCGCGGCGTGTATCTTTCTGTTCGCTCATTCGTCCTCCTCTTGGTTCATGGCGCTGTTTGTAATGTCTGCGAATGGATGAATCGCGATTGAGGCGGCACTATGCACAGACTGAAGTCTGTGCCACTCGGCGCCCAGTGATATCCCTCCATCGTGATCACTCCCACAGGGCAGCGCTCCGCGCATAAGCCGCAACGGATACACCGGGTTTCGTCCTTTAGCATGGCCGATCCGGTAATCACGCCCAATTCGCTCGCTGCCACGTCATCCAGTTCTACTGCGTATAAGTCAACGTTGCTCAGAATATGTTCCAGTGCCTCGGCCGGAAACTGGATCTGATGGAGGGGAACCAATTGCAAGCAGTTCTCCGGACAGACATCCACACACCCGCCGCAAAGCACGCAACGCGATCCGTCCTCCTCGTTGCCTTCAAACACCGTATTGATCCAACAACGCAGGCAGCGCCGCGCCTCGCGCACCGCGCTTTCTTCGTCAAACCCGACCTCCACCTCGGTAACGCCGGTTCGCCGTTCCAGCGGAAGCATAGGCACAGCTTGCCGGGCGATCTCCATGTAGTCGCGATACATGCGATGATGGTCGGCCACCTCGACTTCGATCTCGGGCTCGGGGTGTTTCCGGTGCTGCAGATACTCGTCAATGCCGATGGCGATGCGCTTACCGTCGCCAACCGAATCGATGATCAGCCTTGGTCCGAATACGCAGTCGCCGCCGGCGAAAACGCCCGGAGCGGTGGTCATCAGCGATTGCGGATCCGCCATCACCAGCCCACGCGGGCTTACTTGCACGGCGTCCTCCGGAGTAAGGAAATCCAGCTTCGGAGCTTGCCCGATCGCCAGGATAATCGTGTCGCAATCGATAACGGTTTCGCTGTTGTCGTAAAATGCGGGGCTGAATCGGCCCGTGGAGTCGAAGACCCATTTCGTCTTCAGTACTTGCAGTCCTGAGACTTGACCGTCGCGCCCGAGCACCAGTTTGGGTCCGAAGCCGGCGTGCATCCGGACGCCCTCCATCTCGGCTTCTTCGATCTCCTCCAGGGCAGCCGGCATTTCGTCGCGCCGCTCCAGGCAGACTATATTGACTTCTCGCGCTCCCATTCTGAGAGCGGAAAGCGAAACGTCCATCATTTCGTGGGTCGCCACGGCGGAAATGTTCTC
>DATFZA010000520.1:0-9074 GCA_035314765.1 Bryobacteraceae bacterium | reverse complement strand
GGTCTTGGAGGCGCGCCTGTCGTTCCCTCATCATCGAATAAGATTCCTGAGACCCTGCGTGAAGCATTTGGTCAAAGGCATGGTCCGGTTTCCAAATAGCTCCATGGGGCGTCGCTCAGCAGCGTCTCGCGTTTGCTTCTGCTGAATCGCTCTCACCTCAGGGTGAGAGTTCTTCAAAGTTCGTCGGAACCGCGTGCGCCCAACCCGCCTAGAACCCCACCCGTTGCCGAATCAGCGCGTAATATTCTTCCTGGCTGATTTTGGCGCGGGCGTCGAGCACCATTTTGGCGTCGTCGCCGGCAATGTAGCGCAGTTGGTTGGTGCCATCGGTGGCGGCCTGGTACATCACTTCGGCCACTAACTCGGCGGGAGAGCGTTGGCGGCCGGCGCTCCAGTTCTTCATGAAGGTTTCGAGCATGGGGTCGTACGCCGTGAGGCCGTCCTTCTGGAGGCGGTCCAACGAACGGCTGGCGAAGTCGGTTTCAATCGCGCCGGGCTCGATCAGCTTCACGCGAATTCCCATCGGCGCCAGCTCGAACTGCAGCGACTCGGAGAAGCCTTCCACCGCCCATTTGGTGCCATGGTACAGCGAGTAAAAGGGAAACGTGGCGCGGCCTCCCACGGAGGAAATATTCATGATGATGCCGCTTTTGCGCTCGCGAAAGTGCGGCAGAAACTCGCGCGTGACATACATCAGGCCGGTGACATTGGTCGAGAACTGGCGCTCCAGTTGTTCGTCGGAAACCGCCTCGAACGGGCCGAACGTGCCGTAGCCGGCGTTGTTGCAGAGGACGTCGATCTGGCCAAACGCTTGCAGAGCGCCGTCCAGCGCCGGACGGATGGTTTCCCGCTTGGTGACATCCAGGGGGAAGCAACGAATCTCGGCGGGCAGGCTGGCGTTAGAGGCGTCGCGCATGGTGGCGGCGACGTTCCAACCCTTCTCATGAAAATAGAGAGCAGCGGCGCGGCCGATTCCAGTGGAGGCGCCGGTGAGAAATAAGGTAGAGGCCATCGCGTTAACGATAGCAAAATATTTCAGGCGGCTGAGGTTGCCAGGGCGGCGCGTCCCATGGCGTCGGCGAACGGGATGAGAGCGGCCAGTTCCTTGGGCGAAAACGCATCTTGCTCGATTCGGTAGAGCGTCAAGACGCCACCCGCGGCGGGCATGGCCAAAGCCGACTGCGCTGCTACTGGCTGCGTGGTTGGTTCCACCCCGGGGTTGCCATTCAGGATCGGCCGGCGCGCGGCGGCGACCCAACCGGTCAAGCCTTCGCCCAAAGGCACTTCCGGGCAGTTTGGAAGCAATTCGACGTCGCCTGTGGCATAGACTCGGCGCATCACCCGGTCCAGGCAGGCATGATAGGTGAGGGCGTCAAAGCGAACCGTGCTACCCACCTGTTCGGCAAAGCTGGCGAGGGCCCGTTCGGTGAGGAGAGTTTCCACGTCCTCGCGCTCAAAGCCCGCGGCTGGGGCGCTGCCGCGCGTGATCTTCAAGTCTGTCGAAAGAACGGGCTGCAGTTTCGGTTTCATCTCGCTCGCCCGTTGTTCCAGTTCCACATAGCGGGCCAGCAGAGCACGAACCACCCGGGGATCAAAACTGGCTCCGGATTCGGACATCACTTTGGCCATGGCTTGGTCTAAGGGCAAGGCGCGGCGATACTGGCGATCGGAGGCCAGCGCGTCCAGGCAATCGACCGCGGCAAGAATTCGCGCGCCGATCGGGATCTCTTCGCCTTTGAGACCGTACGGGTATCCGCTGCCGTCCCAGCGCTCGTGATGCGCGCGGACGATCGGCACGACGGGGTAGGGAAACGAGACGCGTTCCAGAATCTCGGCGCCCACTACCGGGTGAACTTTCATCTTCTCGAACTCGGCGCGGTTCAATTTGCCCGGTTTGTTGATGATGTCTTCGGGAACCGCGAGCTTGCCGATGTCGTGCAGCACCGACGCCGCGCGTAGCGCCTCCATATCTTCCGCCGAAAGTGCGAGATCTTTGCCGATTTGCAGTGCGTACAGTTGCACCCGCTGCAGATGATCGTGGGTGGTGTGGTCTTTAGCGTCGATGGCCAGAGCCAGCGCCTCGATGGTGCGCAGATGCAAACTGTTCATCGCTTCCACGTGGGATTTTTCCACTTCCATCTGTTTCAGGTGGGCGCGGTTGGAACGGTGTACCAGATACACCACGGGCAGGCAGATGATGGGCAACTCCCACTGGATGGATTCGGGAACTCGGGACACCAGCCAGGCCATGGAGGATCCAACGCCGTAGTACGGCAGCACCCATTGGGAACCCCGCCAGGTTTCGAACACTCCGCGATGCTCGGTCAGGGCGACGATGGAGGCGACGGGCAAGGTGTTGGCCACAAAATACGCCATGGCTAAGACAGCCAGTGCCAGCGGCTCGAAACCGTGGGTGTTGCTCCAACGAAACGCCAGCCATGAAACATATATGGCATTAACCGTACAGCAGATGCTGAAGCAAATCTGAATCGGTTTGGGACGGGTGTTGCGCAGGCAGGTGGTTTGGACCAGCGTGGACAGCGCTCCCATCGCCACGGCTTCGGGCAGACTAAGAACGACGATACCGATGATGAAAAATAGGGCGCTTACAGAAGCGGTCAGATTGACGCCTGGCAGACTTACTTTTAAAACGGCCGCGACCATCGCGGTCAATAGAAAAGCCAGGAAACGCGGCCAATCGTGGCATTCCCAATTGGCGCCTGCAATGACCAGGACGAGGCCGCCCAACACAATATGCGTGGCGACGTAGATTGTGGTGAACGGCTTCTGGTCCATGTTTATTGCTCGCCGATTCCGCTGGCGCCCCAAGTCACATTAGAGCCCCAAGCTACGTTGGAACCCCAGGTCACGTTGGAACCCCAGGTCACATTGGAGCCCCAGGTTACGTTTGAGCCCCAAGTCACATTGCTGGCCCAAACGTTGGATGCATTCCAGAGCGTCGTTCCGCCACCGGTCACTTGCGCCGGGCCCCAAATCAGGCTGGGCGCCCAGGCGGCCGTGGAGCCCCAGACTTCGCGTGGCAAGAACACGAACGATCCTTGTTGATTCCATGGATTGTAAGAAGACCCGGGCGATGCGCTACTCCGGGATGTCGTGTCATAGTTTCCAATTGCTGCACTGATATCCAGATATCCGGCGCCGATGGTGAAGACATCGTATTCGTCGGTATATGTTTTGCCGGTGGAGGGGTCGGTCGCCGTGCTCGATACCGGAAATGTCTTGCTCGCAGTCTTCATCAGGCGTGCCTTGACGCTGTCGGGAGTCAGCGTGGGATCCTTCTCGATCAGAATTGCCGCCGCGGCGGATACCGCCGGCGTCGCCATGCTGGTGCCGCTGAGGATGAAGTGGTTGGGCGCAACGATGTTCGCCGGATAAGTATTCACC
Organism: Bryobacteraceae bacterium; assembly: GCA_035314765.1. Lineage (GTDB taxonomy): Bacteria > Acidobacteriota > Terriglobia > Bryobacterales > Bryobacteraceae > DATFZA01. Next base: position 5,669 of record DATFZA010000520.1, on the reverse strand, counting down.
AACGTGGAGCCAGGCGCGAGACACGAAACCACCAGATTGCCTGGCGCCACCAAGTCCGGCTTTACCGTCTGATCGATGTAGGTCGGCCCACGCGAACTGTAACTGGCGATCAAATCGTCACTGCGGGTTGGCGTTCCCATGTCCTTCATCGCGCCAACGGTGATGGCATGAGGGCTGTTGCCGGGGCTCAGGACGGTGGAGTAACCGTTCCTTCCCAAATTACCCGCGGCCGCGACGACGACGATGCCATTGGCGTAGGCTTGTTCCACCGCCAGGCAGAGCGGGTCAAGGTTACAGGTCTCATAAATCGGACGGCCCAGCGAGAGGTTAATGACCCGAACGTTATATTTCGATTTGAGTGACACGGCCGTTTGGATCGCGGCGATAACCGCGCTGTCATTGCTGACGCCGCTGATGTCGAGAACCCGGAGATCGAGCAGATTCGCTTGCGTGGCAACGCCGTTGGTTCCGGCTAGAATGCCCGCTACATGCGTGCCATGGCCGAAATCGTCCGTCAGTGTTCCACCGACGAAGCTTTGCCGATAGACCACTCGCCCGTTCAAGTCGGGATGCGCATAAATTCCGCTATCGATAACCGCAACACCGATGCCCGCCCCGTTCCATCCGGAACTCCACGCCACGGGCGCGTTGGTCGTGGGAACAGTCAGGTCGGTCATGGTGACGACATGCCGGTCAGGCGAGATATAGCTTACGTTGGGCTGATCGGAAAGCGCTAGCAGGTTGCCCGCCGGCAGCGTCGCGGTCACTGCATTCAACAGAGTAAAGACAGTCTTGACCACGCCGCCCAGCAGATTGACCGGCAGACACACCACCGCGCTCAACAGGCCTGCGCCGCCGCAGCTACTAGGGGTAGACGATGAATACTGCACAATCACATTTACAGATTGCCCGGGAGTGGCAAGCGCAGACTGCAAATCCGGTGAAATTTTTGAAATATCCGCGTAGGCAACGCCAGTGAGAAGTATTGCGATGAGGCCTATTCTGGTCTTACGTACGATCATATGCGAGGAATATAGCAAGCGCCGTGCCAACCGATCTAGCGCTTTAGAAAGAATCGATTAGCACGAATGGCGGGAATGGAAGAGCCAGACTGGCGGCTTCCCATGGGCGGCGATGAGACAAGTTGTCCCGTTTACTTGAGCCCCTTGGACTTAAGGTATTCAATCAGCGCCGCCGGATCGTCGCTGATGATAGCATCTACTCCCGCGTCGATCAGCATTTGCCAGATTTGCGGAGTATTGGCGGTCCAGGGGACAACTTGGAGTCCGGCTGCATGCGAGGCCTTCACTTGCTCCGGAGTCACCAGCTCATAGTACGGCGAAATAATCGTTGCGCCGGCTTCTTTGGCGATATCAACAAACGGACGCGGGGATCCCTCATACAGCGCGGCCAGCCGGATCTCTGGCGCGAGTTTCTTCATCGCGTGCAGCGTGCGGAAATCGAACGACTGCATGATTACGCGGCTCTCCACTTTGTGTTTGCGAATCCGATCGAGCATCAGGCGCGCAAATTCCTGGGGCGGGGGAGTCAGCTCGGGGCGATCGGGAAAGCTCTTGGTCTCGATGTTGAACTGAAACGTTCCCAGGCGAGACAAGTTCAACACCTCATCGAGCGTGGGAATGTGCGTTCCGGGAACAGGTTGTTGCTTGGGGAAGTGCGGATTCTTTAGCGCGCCGCAGTCGTACTGTTTCAACTCGGCGAGCGTCAATTCATGAATCGCAATGCCGGGATGAGGGCCGGTGCAAATCTCCGGGTTGAGGTGTGGATCGTGAGAAATGACCAATACGTTGTCTTTGGTGACGGCGAGATCCATCTCCAGCACGTCCGCGCCTTGGTGAATGGCGTATTCAAAAGCCGGAAGCGTGTTTTCCGGATAAATCGCGCGGGCCCCGCGGTGGCCATGAACCAGAATTTTTCCGCCGGACAGCATCACGGGAAAGAGTAACAGGACTGCAGCAGCCCGTGACGGCATCATTCTGTCCGCGGCTCCGGGTCAGGCCGGAACAGCTCTGGAAACGCCTCTGACGGCGTCTGCAAAACTTCTGGTTCTGGCTGCGGCCGTTCTTCCAAAATTTCCGGCACTGGCTCATGCGCGGACTGGGGCTGCGGCTCAAGCTCCGGCACGTGGGGCGGATGCTCTGTCTCGACTTCTGCTTCCGCGGCGGAGAGCGGAACATCGCAGCCGCAGCAGTCGCTGCAGCGTTTGCAGCGCTCACAGCGATGGTTCCGGCACGCGTCTTTGGTGCAAGCGATGCAGATGTCGTGCGATGGCTCGCCGCAAATACTGCAAGTGAAGGTTAAGATCTCGGTAGTCAAGCGTCAGTCTCTCTTCTTCTTTCCGGAATTGGGCACATTCTGCATCAACAGTCCACGGCAGCGTTGGGCTTCTTCGTCCGCGACGGCAAATTCCTGTTCCTTTTGCAGCGCCAGATCCTGCACATATTGGCGCAGAGTATCGCGGTTAGCCCCATTCTCATTGATCGCGTCCTGGACGCGCCGGGCCAAGCCGGGATCCTGGTATTTCCGAACGCCTTCCAAGACGGACCCGAGAACATTCTCGAGAGCCAGCATGCGGACGTACGTATCCAATGCCAAGCTCAGTCGTTCCGGCTTCTTTTGCAAAGCGGCATTATCGTTCAGCATGTACTGGAGGTCCGCTTTGGTGTGGACCCACTGGTCGACGTAGGCTTGTGGCGCTCCCTGAGAAACCCAGGCGCCGGGCTGGATTTGTTCCATGATTGGTCCCAGACGCCGGGCCTGCTCATCGAGGTTCTGCAGCAGACGCCGGACTTCCCATTGCGAAAGAACGCCCGGCTGATTCTGCGGCCATGCGGCGCCGGCCGTGAGAAAGCAAAAGACGATTGCGGCCTTCACATCCCTAGTTTGGCACGCTCTTCGCGCAGGCTATTGGACAGGCGCAGGCGGCTTGGGCGGACGCTCTTTCGGGTCCTTCTCTTTTTCTTTTTCCTTCGCCTTGGCCGGACTGATCAGGACATGCGCATTGCGGCCTTCGAGCCGCGGTTGCGCTTCCACGGTGCCGAAAGTCGACAGATCCTGCGCGAAGCGATTCAGCAGATTCTTGCCGAGATCCACGTGCGCGATCTCGCGTCCGCGGAACTGGACCACGGCTTTGACCCGATTACCTTCCTGCAAGAATCGAATCGCGTGGTTCTTCTTGAACTCGTAATCGTGGTCATCGGTATTGGGGCGGAATTTCAATTCCTTGACCTGGATGACGTGTTGCTTTTTCTTGGCTTCGTGTTGCTTCTTTTTGTTTTCGTACTGCCACTGGCCATAGTCCATGGCCTTGGCGACAGGTGGTTCGGCGGTGGGCGCGATCAATATCAGATCGAGGCCCAACTCTTGAGCTTTGCGCACGGCCGCCATGGTGGGCATGATCTCAACGGATCCGTCCGGAAACACGGCGCGCACTTCACGAACACGGATGGCCTCATTTACGTTTTCCCGGATTCTCGGCCTGCGGGGAGGATAGTTTCTGGGCGGAATCATTTAAAAGAAACTTCGTCGGACTGGGGAGGAAGAGACAGTACTCATTAGACCGATCATACCAGAAAGCCAGGAATGTGAATGTGGGCGGGTTGTCAACCTGCGGCGGGTTGTCAACCAGGTTGTCAACCCGCCCGCAAGCGCCATGCTCAACCGCGGAATGTGCTGTGCAGGCTCCTAAGAGCCGCGTGTCCGGTCGCACTCCATGGCCTTTGCGACCGGCGGCTCGGCGGTAGGCGCGATCAAGACCAAATCGAGCCCGAGTGCCCGAGCCTTGCGCACGGCCGCCATAGTCGGCATGACCTCAACCGACCCGTCCGGAAAAACGGCCCGCACCTCGCGAGCACCGATGCCCTCATTGACGTGTTTCGTGCGGGGAGGATCGTTTCCGGGCGGGCTCATTGCTCTAAGCGGGGCTCTAAGCGGGGCTCTAAACCGGCCCCTCCCGCTTGAGCGCCTCGTGCAAGAGCATCTTCATATAAATCTGGTAAGGGAGTCCCTTCTCCTGAGCAAGTTCCTTGGCGGCTTGGATGTCCGGCGCCGGAATTCGGATGGTGACCGTCTTGAGGGGAGCCCGACCCGACTTCAGCGCGTTTTTCATGATCTTTGTGGCCGCCTCCGGGCGACCGTCCCACCATTTCGCCTCCTCGGCCTCGCTGCGGAACTTCGGAATTGCGACAGACTTCTTGGGTGTGGTCATTGCTCCGACGACTCAGCAGGTGAGTTTCGCCAGAAGCCGAACGTCGTCCATGACCTCAATGTTATATCGCTGGCAAAAGGCAACGACGTTAGGAGCCTAGAAATCGCGATCCAGTGTACACAAGACGTCGGCCCCAGCTCCGACCGCCGTATAGACGACGGGATCGTCATTGGGATCTGTCAGCACGATGGGAAGTCCAATTTCCGGTTCGATCAGCCGCGAAATGTTTCGCAGGTACATTAGGTGGTCCGCGATTTCACCGCCGCTGATCCGGAGCACTTGCTGCATGCGCGGATACGCCAAGACTTTTCCAACCTCGCCGACAATAAATGGTGAGAGTGCAAGGATGTGAGATTCATTAGCCGCAATTTCCTGCAGAAGACGGCGGGCGGGCCCGCTGGATCGCGCCGTTGCTCGGACCAGGATACCTGTGTCGAGGGTCAGGATCATGAAGACGGATGCCGAACGCGCTCGCAAGCCTCATCAATGATGGCATTGAGTTCGTCATCGGCGGCGTCTTGGGACCGTCGGGCGAGTTGGTCGAGATGACCCATGTATTGGCTGTAGCTCCGGGAGCGGTCCTCGCTAGTAGGGGCGTCCTTAAGGAGCCGCGACGGCTCGATATTCACACCTTCGTCGTCCTGCAACCTACGCCCGACAAGATGCTCGATGGCAAGTCGCTGATCCGCCGGAAGGTCCTTGATGCTATGCCACACCTGTTCCTAGGGTAGCGCGGGCAAACCACAACCGGAACAGGATCACGGCTGAATCACGGTCATCCGGAACGGTCCGGCGTTGGCGGCGGCGTGCCCGACGGCTTCGTTCGCGTGGTCCAGACCAAATCTCGTGACCTCGAAATTGCCCAGATCCAGGAGGCCGGACCGGATCATGCCGGCCACGCGGATGGCAGCTTCGCGCGGGTACATCCATTGCCCGAGCACCGAGATGCAATTCCGCATGATCCACGGGTAAGGGAGCTGTAGTGCTTCGCCTCCCAACATCCCGACACCTCCCATCAGCACCACCCGTCCATTACGCCGAACCGTCATGGCGGCAGCCCGTACCGCCATCGCGTCAGCCGAGGGCGGCAACAAATCCAGGACGCAATCGATGGGGCCGGGCGCCGCTTGCCGCATCCGCTCTCGATCTTCGTCCTCATTGCCGACGAGCTTTACCGTTCGAATGCGGCGGCCAAAACGACGCGTGAGGTCATCCAGGACCTTCTCATTTCGCCCCGGCGCAATGACACAACCAGCCCCCATCGCTAAAGCCACGGCAACCCCGGCACTCCCGAAATTTCCAGTAGCGCCGCTGACCAGGAGCGTTTCTCCCGCCTGGAGGTTTCCTTTCAGAGACCGCCATAGGGCACCAGGAATTTGCTCATGGCGCACCATCGGGCCGCATCCTTATCCAGTTCCCCGATCGGAGTAACGTTCTCGGT
>DATFZA010000519.1:0-7540 GCA_035314765.1 Bryobacteraceae bacterium | reverse complement strand
CGCGGCTACGCCTTCCGAGCCGCGACCGTGAGGGAGCGGTGGCGCGGGTGTTGCATGACAGGTACTGCGTAAGTAAATGAGAAATGACTCCGCTCCTCGCATCTTAGTAGCCGACGACCAGCCAGACGTTCTAGAGGCCATGCGGCTCCTTCTGAAAGCGGAGGGCTACCAGATAGAATGCGTGGCTTCTCCCAAGGCCGCAATCCAGGCTTTGGAGGCACGCGATTTCGACGTCGTCATTATCGATCTGAACTACACCCGCGATACGACTTCGGGTGGAGAAGGGCTGGAACTGCTTTCGAAAATCCAGTCGATTGACTCCATTCTTCCGGTGGTGGTGATGACCGCGTGGGGCACCGTCCAAGTGGCGGTCGAAGCCATGCGCCGGGGCGCGCGCGATTTTATCCAGAAGCCTTGGGAGAACGAGCGCCTGCTGGCCATCGTGAAAACGCAGATCGAACTGAGCAATGCGCTGCGCCGCGGCTTGCGGCTGGAGGCGGAAAACCGTCTTCTGCGCGCCGAGGGCGGGCCAACGCTGATTGCCGAATCGCCGGGGATGCAGCCGGTGTTGCAGATGATCGGCCGGGTGGGCCCTTCCGACGCCAACGTGCTGATCACGGGTGAGCCCGGCACCGGTAAAGAGGTGGTGGCGAAGACGCTGCACGCCATCTCCAGCCGCTCGAATAAGCCCATGGTTACGGTGAACGCCGGTGGATTGAATGAGGGCGTTTTTGAGAGCGAACTCTTTGGCCACGTGAAGGGCGCATTCACGGACGCCAAGATGGATCGCGTGGGGCGCTTTGAGCTGGCCGATTCCGGAACGTTGTTTTTGGACGAGATCGCCAACGTTCCGCTCAATCTGCAAGCCAAGTTGCTGCGGGTTCTGGAAATCGGCGAGATGGAGCGGGTGGGATCGTCGAAGACCAAGCGCGTGGATGTGCGGGTCATTTCGGCCACCAACGCACGGCTGGATGAAGAAGTGAGCAGCGGACGATTTCGCCAGGATTTGTTGTTCCGTTTGAACACGATCGAAATTAACCTGCCACCTCTGCGGGAGCGGCGCGAGGATATTCCGCTGCTGGCCGGCCATTTTCTCGGAATCCACGCGCAGCGATACCGGAAAAAACTGGCTGGCTTCGATCAGGCGGCCTTGCAAATGTTGCTGGACAATCCGTGGCAGGGGAACGTCCGCGAGTTGAACCACGTGGTGGAGCGCGCGGTCCTGATGGCGCAGGACGGCCAAGTTCGACCGGCGGACCTGGCGTTGCGGACCTCGCGAGACGGCAGCCCCCGGCTGGAAGACATGAGCATTGAAGACGTCGAGGCGTTCTTAATCAAAAAGGCGTTGGCGCGCTATGGCGGCAACGTAAGCCACGCCGCCAGCGCTTTGGGTCTGAGCCGCAGCGCGCTCTACCGCCGCCTGCAGCGCTATGGCTTGTAGTCCATGACCGAAAAGCGCCCCAGAATGGTGCATGAAGACCGGGTGCTGTTGCTGGCTCTAGTGGCCGGCGCGCCCGCGGTGCTGGTCTCGATGATCATTCTGTGGACGGGCGATTACGCGGCGCGCGTGCAATGGACGCTCTCGGTGATCTTACTGGGGTTCTGGCTCGGCTTTAGCTTTGGCGTGCGCGATCGCGTGGCCTCTCCTCTGCGCACCCTGGCAAATCTTTTAGAAGCCATGCGCGAAGGCGACTATTCGATTCGCGCCAGAGGCGTCCGCGGGGATGACGCGATGGGCGAAGTGATGCAGCAGGTCAACATGATGAGCGAGACGCTGCGCGCCCAGCGTCTGGGCGCCATGGAAGCGACCACGCTGCTGCGCAAGGTGATGGAGGAGATCGACGTAGCAGTCTTTGCCTTTGACGGCGAGCATGTGCTGCGCCTGGTGAACCGCGCGGGCGAGCGGCTGCTGGCCGAACCGATGGAGCGGCTGATCGGCAAGAGCGCGGCCGCGCTGAATCTCGACGACTATCTGCAAGGCGCCGCGCAACGCACGGTGCAGCGTACGTTTCGCGGAGGCAGCGCGCGCTGGGGTATCGCCAGAAGCGTTTTTCGCGAGGGCGGCCTGCCGCATCAACTTCTCGTGGTGACCGATCTGACCAGGCCGTTGAGAGAGGAAGAACTCAAAGCCTGGCAAAGATTAGTGCGCGTTTTGGGACATGAGTTGAACAATTCGCTGGCGCCGATTAAATCGATTGCGGGGAGCCTGGCGAATATTCTGAGCCGGACACCGCGGCCGGACGATTGGGAGGAAGACATGCAGCGCGGCTTGGGCGTGATCGCCTCTCGCAGCGAAGCGCTGAGCCGGTTTATGAGCGCCTATGCCAGGCTGGCGCGGCTGCCGCAGCCGACGCTCGCGCCTGTGGAACTTCCGGCGGTGGTGCGCAGGGTGGTGGGGCTCGAGACTCGCGTGCACATGGAACTGATGCCGGGCCCCGACGTGGTGGTGCAGGCCGATAGCGATCAGATCGAGCAGGCGCTGATTAATCTGATGCGCAATGCGGCGGATGCCTCGCTCGAGACGGGCGGCAGCGTGCGGGTGGGATGGGAGCGGCAGAATGGGCACGTGGTGGTGTGGGTGCGCGATCAGGGTCACGGTCTATCCAACACCGCTAACTTGTTTGTTCCATTTTTCACGACCAAGCCAGGCGGCTCCGGGATCGGTCTGGTACTGAGCCGTCAGATCGCGGAAGCCCATGGCGGGTCACTTACTCTACAGAACTCCGTACCTGGTCCGGGATGCGAGGCGAGATTATTGTTGCCAGGTTAATTTTTTTTGAACCTAACGGCCTCGACTTACGTTCGTCTAAGTGCTGACAAGGAGAAACCCATGGCCGAGAACATACTGATACATCTCAGCGGAGTAAACAAGGTATTCACGACGGATGAAGTGGAGACCCATGCACTCGCGGGGATTGAACTGGATATCAAACGGGGCGAGTATGTGTCCATTTCCGGACCGTCCGGTTGTGGGAAATCGACTCTGCTGGCGATTCTCGGGCTTCTCGACACGCCGAGTACCGGCGAATACACGCTCAATGGGACCAAGGTCGAAAAGATGAAATTGTCGGAGCGGGCACGTGTCCGGAATCGGGAAATCGGCTTTATCTTCCAGGCGTTTAACCTGATCGGGGACTTGACCGTGTATGAGAATGTCGAGCTGCCGCTGACCTATCGCAGCATGCCGTCGGCCGAACGGAAGACGCGCGTGAAGGACTCACTGGAACGCGTTGGCATGGCTCACCGGATGAAACATTACCCGTCGCAATTGTCAGGCGGTCAGCAACAACGCGTCGCCGTGGCGCGGGCCCTGGCGGGCCAGCCTTCGATTCTGCTGGCGGACGAGCCGACCGGAAATTTGGATTCGGCCAATGGGGAACAGGTGATGGAACTGCTCAGCGAACTGCATCGCGAAGGCGCAACGGTGTGTATGGTGACGCACGATCCACGGTATGCACGCTGCGCGGACCGCAGTATCACTTTGTTTGATGGGCGAGTGGTGGAAGAGACAGCCGCGGTGGTGTAGTGGCACGGGCTTCAGCCTGTGCTGAACGGGCGAGGTGTCCGCCCCACAAACGGTAATACCTTCCGGAAAAATTGCCGCAGCGCAGAGAGCGTTTTCGGCGCGAGCGTCCCGCGGGCACAGGCCACGAAATGCTACTAACTTCCTAGCCATGTCTAGCCCCGAACGTCAGTGAGGGGATGGCGCCAATCCCCTCACTGACGTTCGGGGTTAGACATGGCTGCTTGATCAGGCTGCCAGGCTCGCTAGGAACTCGTCGAGGTGTTCGCGCGCATGCTGGAGGGGGCGATCCGAGCGCTGCAGCCTGGCCATCATTAAAGCGCCTTCCAAGGTTGAAACGATGACCGTGGCGATATGGTCCGCATCGGCATCTTTCCCGATCTCACCTTTCGCCAGGCCAGCCTTTACGATGGCGCGCAGGCGCTTGGTCCAGAGCGCCAGCGCCTTGCGGGCCTGATCTCGCAGCGCCGGATTGCCGTCGTCGCAATCGACGGCGGTGTTCAAAATTGGACACCCACCACTTACCAGGCCTGAACGTTTTTCGATGAAGTTGGCGACGAACTGTTTCAACTGATCTACGGCGCCAGCCGTCTTGTCGATGCCGAGCCATCGCTCACGCCGGGCGCAGCGCCAGGCGTGTTCAAAGGCCGCGACCGCCAGCTCCTCCTTGTTCTTGAAGTGCCGGTAGATGCCGCCCTTTTGCAAGCCGGTGGCGGTCATGAGTTCGGACAGGGAAGTTCCTTCAAAACCACGTTTGTTGAAAATGGGCGCGGCGCGCGCGACGATGCGCGCCTTGGTCAAGTCACCTTTGGTCATACTCTGAGACCGTTATAAGACCGCTCGGTCTCATTTCAGAATAACATGCGACCGACCGGTCTCTTCCGGCATCTGAGTGACCTGAGGAGACTAGCTTGGCCGGCCGGACAATCAATCCGTGGTGGATCGCGATTACGGTCACGATCGCCACCTTCATGGAGTTGCTGGACACGGCGATCGCTAACGTCGCGCTGCCTCACATCGCCGGCGGTCTCGCCACCAGCTACGACGAGAGCACCTGGGTTCTTACCAGCTACCTGGTTGCCAACGCCACGGTGTTGCCGCTGAGCGCCTGGTTGAGCCGGGTTTTTGGCCGGAAAAACTATTACATGGCCTGCGTGGCGGGCTTCACGGTGTCATCGCTGCTGTGCGGGATGGCGCCGAATCTTACCGCGCTCATTTGCTTTCGTGTGCTGCAAGGCATCTGCGGCGGCGGGCTGGCGCCGGTGGAACAGGCGATTTTGGTCGACACGTTTCCGGCATCGAAGCGCGCGGCCGCGTTCGGCCTGTATAGCATGGCGATCGTAACGGCGCCCGCGTTAGGCCCGCCCTTGGGCGGCTGGATCACCGACACTCTAAACTGGCGCTGGGTCTTCTTCATCAACGTGCCGATCGGCTTGATGTCGCTGATGCTGAGCAGCCGGTTGGTCTCCGATCCGCCAGAATTTACCAAACAGGTCGCGGAAGCACGGCGCGGCGGGAAGTTGAGGATCGACTACGTAGGCATTTCGCTGATTGCTTTGGGATTTGCTTTTCTGGAAGCGGTGCTCGATCGCGGCCAGCAGGAAGACTGGTTCGAGAGCCACTTCATCACCTGGTTCCTGACCATTGGCGTGGCCGCGCTGGCTGCCGCGGTGGTGTGGGAATGGCGGCATCCCGACCCCGTGGTCGAGATCCAACTGCTGCGGGAGCGAAACTTCGCTCTGGCTAATGTCCTGTACTTTCTGTTCTCCTTTGTCCTGTTTGGAAGCACCGTGCTGATACCGCAGATGCTGGAGTCTCTGTATGGCTATACGGCGACGGATGCCGGCCTGGTGCTGGGTCCGGGCGCGGCAGTGATTGTGGTGCTGGCGCCTCTGGTGGTGAGACTGGTGCCGCGCGTCGGCGCCTCGCGATTGATTGTCTTTGCATCCATTATTTTGTCGCTGGCGATGTGGAGATTTGCGAGCTTCGATCTGACGGCCGACTATTCACATGAGGCGTGGACGCGGGCCTATCAGGGACTGGGACTGGCGTTCTTCTTTGTGCCGGTGAGCCAGGTGGCTTACTCCTATCTGCCGCGCGAGAAGAATAACAAAGGATCGAGTTTGACGAATCTGTTCCGGAACCAGGGCGGTAGTTTCGGGATCGCGCTGATGACGACGCTGTTGGCGCGAAGGCAGCAGTATCACCAAAGCGTTCTCATCGCTCAGAACTCCTTTGGCGCGGCCTCCACGGAAGCGGTGACCCGGTTGAAGGCGGTCCTGGTTCAAGCGGGCCTCAATTCTAATGACGCGGTATTGCAGGCGCAAGGCAGATTGTACGAGTTGGTCAAACAGCAGGCAGCGATGCTGGCGTTTCTGGATTGCTTTCGAATGCTGGCAGTGGTGGCGATTCTTGCTCTGCCGGTGGCTCTGTTCATTAGACCTTTTGGGATGGGGAAAAAGAATGCTTAGTGCGATCGTTTCCCAAATACGCGCAGCCTTAAGGGCAAGTCAGCGGGTCGGTCTTCATTTCCGTGAGGCCTGCGTCGTGGGTCAATGGAGCAACGGCTAAATTGGCCCACTACTGGTGATGCTCAGGATCTGTCGCCCTTGCGTTACGGCGCCGGTTCTTGAGAAAGCCGACATGAGCGCTTCGCGGCGGTCAGGCGGCGTCTGGCGCGGCAAGCTCCTCCAAGTTCTCGAAGTCTATTGGCGGGCCGGGCGGGGCGGTGAAGGCATCCATCATTTTGAAAAAAGCCTCCTGCTCGGCTTTCTGCGAAACGAAAGTTTTCTGGGGTGGAGTGAGCCGCTCGCGCTGGAGTTTTCTTAGTGTTTCCAGCGATTTGAAGAAGGTTCGCTCGTAAGTGCTCGAGTAACGTTGGAGCAAGGCAAGGAGCTTAGTGTCGAGAGTGTCGGTATCGAAGGCCTGGTCCTGGCGGCGGCGCACACGCTCCAAGCGCCAGTGGGCCTGGGCCATTTCCTCGACGAGTAGAGTCTCGGTCGGCGTGGCTGGGCGATGTTCGTCGAGCAGACCTTGGCGGAGATCTTGAAATTGGGTAGAGTCCTCGCCTGGGAGAACGACTTTGCTCGAGGTGAGGCCGTGGGACATGGCATTCATGGAGGAATTGGCTTTGCCTTCGGCGGTACGGGGGCCCGTTTGCATGGCTGGAGTCCTTTCGTTATGACGATAGCAGGCGAAGCGCGAAAAACGGGTCTGGGAGGAAGGCGGGGTGGGCCGGAAGCGATTGATTTGGCGTGGGTTGGGAGAATTTTCGACAGCCGTGACCGGGGTTGGGGGGACGGCGTGGTTCGATATAGTTCGCGTGATCCTGATAGAATCACGCTCACAGAATGCCGACGATCAGCGCCTTCTATGGAATCTTGATTCGGATGTTCTTCAACGATCACGGACCACCTCACTTTCATGCCCGCTACGGTGAGTTTGAGGCGACGGTTGACATCAACACCCGAGCGATTATCGAGGGTGAATTACCGCGCCGCGCTTTGAACTTGGTTCAGGAGTGGGCGATGATACATAGAGTGGAGTTGCTTGAAGACTGGCGGCTTTGCAGGGGGAATGCGCGACCAGCAAGAATTGAGCCGCTGGCGTAGATGTGGGGTCGTTTCGAATGTACTGGGACGTAATTGAGGTCAAACCAGAGCCGGGCTATTGCCTATTTATCCGATTCAAAGACGGACTAGAGGGACGGGTGCGTTTGAGACGGGAAGACCTAACCGGTGCGCTGGGGCCGCTGGTGGACGTTCGATTCTTCGAGCAGGTCTTTATCGACGACGGGGCGGTTGCGTGGCCAGGTGAGATCGATCTGGCGCCGGATGCTATGTACGCGCAGGTCGCCGGCAAGCTTGGAGTGGAGTCGCAGCCGGGGCAGCTCACTCCGCGCGGAGAGCCGACAGCGGGCCTACTTTGATGGCGCGCGGCGCTGACGGCCCGCAAGCACAGACTAAAGTCTGTGCCACGAGATGACTGCTTGAATCAACTAGCACCTCCGACATCGAA
>DATFZA010000518.1:0-5747 GCA_035314765.1 Bryobacteraceae bacterium | reverse complement strand
GCGCGGGGAGCTACTCAAATGGTCGTGGCGGCCAGCTTGAACTGGCGATGACAGAAGTGCTGGAAACGCAAGCCGTACATGCCCGACGTAAGTTCCCAGGTTTTCCGGATCGCGGGAGATTTTGCCCAGGTTTCGAACATCTTTCGCCAGCCGTGGTTGTCGGGGTGAAGCCAGGTCTCTTCGAGTCCAAGGTCCAGATAGACGTTTTCCATGAGCTGGATCATCTCACTACAGAGGTAAAAGATGGAGCGGAAATCCTCGCCGAGATGGTCGGGCCAGGAGCCGGCAAATTCCTTGTCGAGCTTTTTGAAGTCGGAATTTCCGCTTAACTCTGACCAAATCTCCATCAGACGGGTGGTGTGTTGAGTGAATTGGGTGACGTTGTGCAGCGATGGTGAGCAAACTGTCTCCAGCTTGGCGGCCTTGGCGACGATACCCTTTTCGTCCGAAACCAATTCCAACGTCTTGTCCGCGATATCGCGGCCCAGGGTGCGGTAACTTTCAAACTGGCCCTCGCCATAGAACTGATTGCCGGTGCTTTCGTGCGGGAACGTGGGATGAGTGGCTTTGTATTGCAAAACGGCCGTGTCTTCGTGACCCGTCATAGACGCTTTGAGATAAATGAGCGTCCCTTTGTCGCCGCCGGGATAGTCGATGGTTCCGACGGCGCAGCGGCTGGTGCTCCAGGTGGAATCTCCATGGGGGCGAATTGAACCGGTGTCGATGTGGATCTTGGCGCCGAAGTCGACATCGCACATTCGGATTAATGTCGCCAAACCCTCAAACTGCAGTTCGGGATCGCACTCCGCGTCGCTGATGACGATGACGCGGCACTGGCGCCGGACCAGCTCGTAGGCCGCGAGGTTTTCAAAGTGGCCGCCGTCGGAGATCGCGAGGAAACTGGTTTTGTCGTCCGCGCCGCCAAAGAGCTCTTTCACCAGGTACCACAGACTGAAGGCGGGCGAAGGCATGTTGGTGTGGCGCAAGAGGGGGTTCGGGAACCACCAACCGAGACGTGCGTTAAATAGCGTCATCACGAAGGCCACTACAGGGGATGTGTGGTAGCCCATGTTGGGGCTGGCCGCTGCGCCCGAAACGGAAATCGCCTGTCCCAGTGTCGGCTGGCCATCGTCTCCGCCGTAGCGATCAGTGGGAATGTAACCGAGTTCCCGATTGCCGTTCAAGTCACGACTCACATAGCGGCTGCCACAATGTATCGGCGTAAGCGTGAAAATGGCGCTATGCCGGGTGTGCAGGGCGAGATCGCTGGACCCACCGAGGTTCAGGGCACAGTTGACGATATGCAATGGGCCCACCAGGGGCCGCGTCGAGTCCGCAAGTGTGGCCAGGTTGAGGTCGTCGTGGTCGTCGAATCCGGTGAACTTCTGCGGATTGCGTTCAGCTTTGCGGAAGCGAGCGGCGCCCAGATAGCAGCGGACCAAACGGCTGCGATAGAAAGCGTTCAGACTGAATTCGTTGATATCCACGCGGGCCGCGAGAACCAACACACACAACAGGCATACTCCCAGCACAGCCCAGGTGACGGAGGGTTTTGCGAAAGCCAGGAGATACCAATGGCGGCTACTGAGTTCGGCCGCTCCATTCCAAATCAAGTCGGAGTTGTAGGCAATGGTCAGGTGGAGGATGGTGGAGATCGCCACCAGCAGCCCGGCAATGAAGACGAACGGCGCGATGACAGCGATCCACTCCAAAGCCTTGGCGGTACTTGTCTTTTCAGTTATGCCGTTGGTGGATCCGGATTTCCCGGCAAAGAGTCCCGCTAGCGTCGTACCGACCCAACCGCCAATGATAGGGAGAGCGCCTTTCCAAGGCCGGTCTAAGAGATATGCGCTGAACAAGGGCCCCAGGATGGTAACGACATTGACGAATAACCAGGCAAATCCATAGATAGCAAGCCACGCGCCAAATCGGCTCCACCACTCGCGTTCCCCCTCTGGCGATTGCCGGCCGAGCATGCCAATCAAGATCAGAATCGAGGTAGAGAACGCATAGAGCACCAGGGTCGGCGCAAACAGGTAGGCAAGCCACTCGCCTCGCATACCGTTAGCGGCCCAGGGATGCAGCAAGAGCATGATGGCCGAGAGCAGAGCGTGCAGTACTAACATGGCAGGCACCGGCGCGAGCAGACCCGCAAGCAAGCACTTCCAGTCGCGCCAATCGCGAATGGAGCAGAGTGAGAACATCCACAGCGAAAGAAACACCACGGACAGCGGAAATGGCCACTGTTGCCAAGCGGCTGTAAAGAACTCTCCAAATGTGCTCATGTGAGCTAACACGCTGGAATTGCTTTGGCCCCACAAGACGGCGGCAACCAAGAAGCCAACCAGCATCATGGGTATTACCACCAGCCACTCCACCCACGGCTGCGAGTAGTTGATCTCCTTCGGCGGACGCTTGCCTAGCCACACTTTGTTAAGGAGTTGCACGCCGGCGGGCTGCAGCCAGAAGCCTGCCAGGATCAGGAGTGCCGCGATCGGGGCCGCCGCGACGTAATCGATATCGCCATCTGAGAACGGTTCGAACTTGCGCCAAACGCCGAGTATGACAGCGGCTACGAGGCAGACCAGGGCGCCGGCCAGGCCGTAGGGCCAACTCTTGCCCTTCAGAAGCGGCACATCGCCATTCCGGCTGACCCGCAACTGGTTGCCGGCGATGCCCACAGCTCCCAGGATGAACAGGAATATAGTGGTCCAACGCCACTCGCCGACGTGCGGCCAACATTCAAAACCCGGGAACACAACGCGCGGCAGGAGCAACAACACCGCGATTGCCAGGATTACCGTGAGTTGCACCAACGTTGTGTTGCGCAACCAGATGGTTGCTATAGACCAAGTATCGGCGCTAAAGAAACCGAGAATCGGTGAAAGGTAGTTGGAGTAGCGTCGCAGATGGCCTACCGACTCGCTCCAGTCGGCATTTCGGCGAAGCCAACTTAGCTCTTCCGCCTTGGCCGCGCGCTGGCAATTCGCGCTCAACCATGCGCCGATGTAGCCGCCTCCCGATACCGTGGACAAGTAGTCAATGCGGTGGAGCAAGCCGTGCTTCTTCATACCCTCCAGCACGCCCAGACCGAAGGTGGCGCTGCGAATGCCGCCTCCGGAAAACGCTAGTCCGACGAGATTTTCGTCTTCCTTGAGCGGCGCGTGGCCTGCTTGGCGCCGGCGCGCATCGACAACCTTGAGTTCCTTCTGAAATGCATCGCACCAACACACCCGAGCGGTTTCATCCATGAAATGCTCCTTAAGGTTAAGTGCAGAAGACACCCGAATCGTTTCAGCCACCGGGCGGTCCAACCGGGACCGCGTCCAGAGGGGATTGGCGCCTCGTCCCCTCACTTACGTTCGGGGCTAGACGGCCAGCCAAAGGCGAGTACAATCGAAAGGGCTAATGAACATATCGGTAAAAGGCGAATACGCTCTCTTGGCGCTGTTCGACTTGGCCCTGCAACGGCAAGATCAACCCACCAAGATCGGCGATATCGCGAAACGCCAGAGTATTCCGCAGAAGTTTCTCGAATTGATCCTGGCCGGCCTCAAACAAGGCGGGTTTGTCGAATCGCGCCGCGGCGCGGAAGGCGGCTATCTGCTGGCCCGATCGGCGGAAGCGATCACCGTCGGCCAGGTGCTCGAATTTATGGAAGCGAAAAACAAGAACAACGGCAAGCGCCGTTCCGAGGACCCGTTCGCCGACATGTGGCAGCGAGTGGACAGCGCGGTCTCCGAGGTGGTTGACCGGACCACCTTCGCCGAACTCGCCCGCCGCTGGCGGGAACGCAAAGCGCATTATGTACCCAACTGGGATATCTGAAAGGGCTTATGTACTATCTTGATAACTCCTTAAGCATCGGGCGGACGCCTCTGATCAAGCTGAACCGGGTGACGGACAACGCCCCCGCCACGGTGCTGGCCAAGATCGAAGGACGCAATCCGGCTTATTCGGTCAAGTGCCGTATTGGCGCGGCCATGATTTGGGACGCCGAGCAGCGCGGTGTTTTGAAAGCCGGAAAAGAACTGATTGAACCCACTAGCGGCAATACCGGCATCGCGCTGGCGTTTGTTGCCGCGGCTCGCGGCTATCCGATTACACTGACCATGCCCGAGACCATGTCCATCGAGCGGCGCAAAGTGCTGCGCGTGTTTGGCGCTAACTTAATTCTGACCGAGGGACCGGCCGGGATGAAGGGGGCCATCACCAAGGCCGAGGAATTGGTGGCATCCGATCCCGACCGGTACGTGCTGCTGCAGCAGTTTCAAAACCCGGCCAATCCCGAAATCCACTTCAAGACCACCGGCCCGGAGATCTGGGAAGATACCAACGGCGCCATTGACGTCCTGGTCTCGGGCGTAGGAACCGGCGGCACCATCACCGGCGTCTCGCGCTACATCAAGAACGAGAAGAAAAAACCGATTATCTCGGTGGGCGTCGAGCCGGTTTCGAGTCCAGTAATGACGCAGACGCTGCATCATGAGCCGGTCAAACCCGGCCCGCACAAGATTCAAGGAATCGGCGCAGGCTTCATCCCCGGCACGTTGGATCTATCCATGGTCGATCGCGTGGAGTTGGTCAGCAACGAAGAATCGATCGAGATGGCCCGCCGCCTGGCGCGGGAAGAAGGCATTTTGGCAGGTATTTCCTGCGGCGCGGCAGCCGCCGTGGCAGTCCGCTTAGCTAAGGAACCTGGCATGGAAGGCAAAACGATCGTCACCGTGCTGCCAGACTCCGGAGAACGTTATCTGACCAGTTCGCTCTTCGAGGGCATGTTTGAGTAAGCCGGGATCGGGAATGGCGGGCGCTCCGATTTTGGGTGAAGGGATGGAACGCCCGCCGTCGTAACGGGGATTTGACTAAGAAACGACGGAGGCGGTGGCGATGTTACGGTCTGGTTGATAGGATTAGCCTGAATGGGAAGAAGGCCCTTGCATTTCGCCTTGTCTTCGCTTATTCTATAAGCGAACATAAGGCGAACAGGAGCCATCGATGCCTCTCCCGAACAATCTCTACTGCGGACCCTCCGGCTGGTCCTATAGTCATTGGAACAATCTGGTATACCCAGCGTCCCGATCGCGCAGTTTTCACTCGCTCGAATTCCTGGCTCAATACTTTGACGCGATCGAGATCAACACTACCTTTTACCAGCCCATCCGCCCGGAGATCGGCCGCCTATGGGTACAGAAGGTTGCGGATAACCCCAAGTTTCTCTTCACGGCCAAGCTGAACCGGCGGTTCACGCACGATCGTATTCTGGCGCCGAACGAGATCGCGGTCTTTAAGGAGGGTCTCCAACCCATTAAGAAGGCCGGCAAGCTGGGTTGTCTGCTGATGCAGTTCCCCTGGAGTTTCCGCTTTACGGAAGAGAATCAGCGCTTCTTGATCGAGTTGCGGCGCAACTTCCACGACTATCCGCTGGCCGCCGAGATGCGGCATGCCAGTTGGATGCTGGAAGAGGCGCTGGGCACATTCATCGACCATCGCATCGGCTTCTGTAATATCGATCAAGCCAGCTACACCAAAGCGATGCCGCCGACATCGTTCCTGACGTCCTCGGTGGGGTATGTCCGGCTGCACGGCCGGAATCCCCGCGATTGGGAGCAGGAATTCGGGCGCGTGGAAAAACCGGTCGCGCAACACGACTATCTCTATTCGGAGGCAGAGCTTGCCGAATGGCTTCCGCGCATACAGCGATTGGCGAAAAATGCCAACCGGACGTTTGTATTCACCAACAACGA
>DATFZA010000517.1:0-8573 GCA_035314765.1 Bryobacteraceae bacterium | reverse complement strand
CGTCCGCGCGAGCTTTGGATAATGATCGTCCGGCTTCACTTCAGGAGATTTCTCGCTTTTCCACTTGCCCGCCGCGTAATGCGATAGCTTGCCGCTCGAGTCAATCACCCAAACTTCGCCGCCCCCAGCGACAATCGACGCGCCATCGCCCGCCGCGGCCTCCTTGTAACACTGCCAGCGCTTCCCGTCGAAATGGACCACGCCTTCTTCCGTCGGAGCCCAAACCTCCTCGCCATCGAAGGCGAAGTCGCCGTCTCCGTGATTGGCCACCAACCCGACCTCGGCGGTGGGGAAATATCGCCAGACCTTGCCATCCCAGCGGGCAAACGGGGAGGCGCCCCCCGTGCGCACCCAGACCGTGCCGCCGTTGGTAACCCGTAGCCGGTCCGGCGAGCCGGCCGGCGTGCGCACTTTCTCCCACCCATTGGGAAGCCGGCGATAGATGTAATGCAGATTGCTCATCTGCGATTCCATCCGTTTCAGCTCAAAAAGGTATCCACCGGCCAGCAGCGCCATGACCGCCATGGGCCACGATAGCCACGGACTTCCAGGAGTTTTCTCCGGCTTCGGCGGCAGAAGATTTTCTGACATACCAGTCATGCAAATGGCCTCCCGCGCCGAATCCCGACAAAACCGGCGTTATTCGGGTTATCGGACAAAGCCGCTATCCCCTATACGGATTTAGTATTGAGTAATTACCAGAAAATAGGAAACTCAGGTGTTTCGCTCAGGCGGACTCGGTGCTTCGAAGGCTCTTCTCTTGATTAATGTTGCTGGGGGAGTTCTGAAGAGCGCCGCTATGGTTTTTGTGAAGCAGCCATGGCGATCGGCGGCGGTGCGGTGGTGCGTCCCCTCGCTGACGCTCGGGGCTAAAGTGGCGATTGGAGGGGCAACGGGCACGATGGAAGGTTGGGCGTGCGGTTTGGGTGGGGCGGCGATGGCGTCCGTCACTTTGAAGAAAGCCCCTTGTTCAGCTTTTTCGAAACGAAAGTTTGGGGGGGGCGGCAAGGCGCTCTTCTTCAAGTTGCTTGAGCGTTTGCAAGGCTTTGAAGAAGCTCCCCTCGCCGGTGGTGGCGTAGCGATGAGAGAGGCCGGATTGCTCGTGGATTGGCCGGATAACGTGCCCGGATAATGGGTCAACTGCCAAGCGTATCTACTTCACCTGCCAGACTCCGCGCTCCGTCCAATCCTTCTTCAAACCTTCGCGATCCATGACAAATACGTAGACATGTTGTTCTCCGGCCACGATGGGCTTGAGCTCGATTGGAAGCCGGATGGTTAAGACATTGCCTTCTATGGTTGCCGATGTTTGCTCCAACTGTATTTGGCACCGCGAGTTGCCCAGCGCCGCCGCGTCTCCCGGGTGTCCATAACCCGCCGCACCGCTGCCGGAATCGGACACCAATAACATGCGCTGGCCGGCGATCTCGTAACTCAAGTAACAGGCATTGGCGCCATCCAGACGGCCACTAATGAGAAGTTGGACTACTTGCAGGTCGCGCACGCCGTTCGGATCGGAGGCATGAATTACCAGATTCGCTTTGCGGCCGTGGATTTTCGCTGGAACGAGTTCGGGAACAGAGGGCGGCTGAGGCGGCGCGCCCATTGGCTCAACGGTGCGTGACGACTCCAGCAGGCGCCATGAATACCGGTCCTGAAAACGCCAACTCCTGGCCGGTTGGACCAATCGAAACCGCACCACGGGATCCGCTGCCTCACCGGAAAATAGACCTTCCATGTCGACCTGATCGCCGGGCGGATAGTTAATCAGAATTCCGTTTTCGGCAGTCGCGGATATCAGGCGGTTGCGGATAATTCGACCGCGGCGGCGGACCGTTTCGATATACAGCGGCGGAGTCTGATAAAGAATGTCTGCCAGTTTCCCCAAGACCGTGAAATTGATCTGTAACGGCGCATAAAGCAGGTGCGTTCCTTCGGGAACCGGGACCCACCCGTTCATCGAGGCACGTCCGGTGCCCAGTTCGCGCAACTCTTCCCCGGCGCCGCGTGCTTTGCGAACCATTAAGACCCGCTGTGCATTTAGATCGGTATCGGCAACCTCGTAACGATTCATTACGACGCGCCAGGTCAGCGGCGTGTCCATGAACATGTTCCTCGCATCGATGGCGTCATAATTCACAATCAGATACTCGGGCCCGCTGCCGGCCAGATGCTCGGCCACTTCTTTGTCCAGTTCCGCCGTGTACGCCGAATAGAGCTGAAGTACATAGGCCGGTTGCCAGTGCAACCGGTTCGCGGCCGCGACGCTCAACTCCCACGGCAGAATCGACACGGTGGCCCGAGGATCGTCCAGCCGCGTTTGCCAGGCTTGCGGCAGTACCCTGGGACGCAACTGGCTTGCAGCCGCGGCACGCAAGTCCCGGATCACGAGGCCGATAGAAACCAAATTCTTAATATGAGAGATGCCCGGCCGCATCAGGAGATAGTCCTGGGTCGCGGCTAGCCGCAGTGGCGGCGCCTTATAGTCACGCGCGGCAAAAACCGCCATCGCGCCCAAAGCCACCAGCGCACCCATCGCCTTCCAACGCTCGCGGCCGAGCAAAGGTGGCGCAAAGAGAAGCACCACCGGAATCATCGCCACGCCCGCGAAGTACGCCATCCGGTGCGCGTCTTGCCGGACAAATCCCCCCTTCAATGCAAGAAAGAAGAATCCCGCGAACATCCACAGACAATAGCGAGATTTCCGGGATAGCATGAAATGGAGAGCGAGAAGGCATGCGCCGCTGCCGACGGCCAGAAACAACTGCCTCAGCCCACCGACGAAACTCATTGCCGCACTGTATCCGGCCGCCACTTCCATGGACTCGCGAGTCCAGCGCCAGGCGTTCGCGGGAGATTGCATCAAGACACTGATGGCAACGATGCCAAGCACGGCGCTGAACATCCCGCAAATAAGAATCCTGCGCGACGCCGATCCGCCGTGCTTCATGAGTATTAGCCACGATGCCGCCACAATACTCAAGCCCGATAGGCCTACGCTCCATTTCATCAACAGGCCCGTGAATCCCAAGGCCACCGCGGCTGCCGCGAACACGATACTTGTCGCGTTCGATTCGAGACTCAACAGAGCAAACGCTCCCAGCGTAAACAGCAACCGGTTATCCAGCCAAATTCCTAATCCGGCGACTGTCAAATAACCAGCGGAGAAAAGCATGAGAGCCGCGGCTTGCCTGCGGAATCGCCAGGCGGCGACCGCGAAGAGGGAGACATGCAACAAGCACCAAAATACTTCTGCAATGATGAGCGTTGCCCCATTGCCATCTACTTCCGGCACCATCAGAAAACCAAGTGGACCGTAGGTGAATACAACATCCCGGCCGAAAAGGTAAGTGCTCGATCCGGCCAGCCGGTTCAGAGCGAACATCCAGGACGCATCCAGGCCGGGCGAAACGATGCCGTATGAGCCGGGAAAGGTGCACAAGAATGTATAGACCAAACTCGCCCAAGCGAGTGTATTCATCAGGCGACCGCGCCAGGCCTTGGTAGGTGAGCCAGAGGAATTGCCACGCACGCCAATCGCTGGAACAATCTCCGGATGAGATGGCGACTGAATCGGATCACCCATCGGCGTCACTATGCGTCTCGACTCCGGCCACGAATATTACGCTGAGAATGAAAGAGGGGCTTACGGCATTTCCGTCGAAAAGGTCCTCGTTCTTAGCGGTCCGCCGTATGGGCCGATACCGGCTGGTCATGCCGCTGTGCCGGACTGTTTCGATATAGAGCAGTCAGCCCACCCGTTGCTGAATGCGCGCGCGTTCCACAGTTCGCGAATTTTCGCGCAACCACGCATTCCGCGGACTCGAGCACGCGTGTGATTCACTTTGCAACAGACTATCACGCTGCTGTCTGGGTCTCCTATGCATCCCTTGCCGCAAGCGCCCTTCTGGCCGGCCTAGCGCGAGCCCACCACCTGCGCTTCTTCACCCCAGATATATTTGCTGAACCATTCGTAATTGTGCTCCATCACCGCGCGCTGCTGTTTCGGTTTGTTGATCGGATGACCGAAGCCTTTATAGAGGATCAACTTCACCGGAACACCGCGATCCTTCAACGCCTGATATAACTCGAACGCATTGGGCGGCGGCACGCGCTTGTCCTGATCGCCATGTTGAATGAGAGTAGGCGTTTTGGCCTTGTTGACATAGAAAATGGGCGAGGTCTTCTGATAGATCTCCGGATCCTCCCAGGGCGTCGCCTTCAAATATTGACGGGTGAACGGGTGGATATCGGTATTGACGTAATAGGTCATCCAATCCGAAATACCGGCGCCGACCGAGACGGCCTTGAAGCGGTCGCTGTAGGTGGTGATGAACGCGGAAATATAGCCGCCCTGGCTCCAGCCCATGGCGCCCACGCGATCTTTGTCGACGATGCCCTTGGCGATCAGCGCGTCCACGCCGGAGATCACATCCTGGTAGTCGCCCATTCCCAGATTGCGAACATTCAACGCGCGAAACTTCTCGCCATAGCCGGCTGAACCGCGATAGTTGGGCTTGAGCACCAGCGCCCCCTTAGCGGCGAACAATTCCACCGGATAGTAGCGGTCGGCCGAGCGGGCCGGCGTGTCGATACCGGTCGGACCTCCGTGGATGACCACTAACAATGGATACTTCCGCGCTGGGTCATAGTCGGCCGGTTTTATAAGGATGCCTTCGATCACGGCGCCGTCGGACGATTTCCACTGGACCACTTCCCGCGTGGCCAAGTGGAAGGCTTTGAACTGATCGTTCATCGAGGTAAGGATGCGCGGGGCGAAATCAGTCGCCGACGAAACGAAGATCTCCGGAAACTGATTGGGACGGCTAATCACGCCCGCCAGCATGCGGCCATCGGGCGTGAAACTCGCGCTTGGCACCGAGACCTGGCCAGCGGTGTTGATACGCTCCGTCTTGCCCGTCTCCGGATTGAGGCGGTACACGGCTGATTCGGTCTTTTGCAGAGCGCCGAAATGGATGCCATCCGGGCCCCAACTGGAGAGCCGCGTGTCTTCATCAAAGTTCTTAGTCAGCACGCGCGGCGCGCCACCCTCCGCGTCCACCACCGCCACGCGGGTATCTGCGTAATAGAAGTACTTCTCGCCATTTGAGGTTGTGAAGGCAACGCGTTTCCCATCGGGCGACCACACCGGATGGTGATTTGGCCCGGCGCCTTCTACCAGCTTTTTCACCAGCTTGTCGCCAACATTTACCACGTAAATTGTTGCGGTGTCCTGAGAGCCGAGGTCCGGGTCGCGCTGGGCTTCAAACGCGATCTTCTTTCCGTCCGGCGCCCAGGCGAAATCGCCGACGCTGAACTGGCCGCCGCTGGTGAGCGCCTCCGGCTTAGGCCGCTGTTTGGGGTCGGCGGGGATCTCGGCCGGCACTTTGAGCAGCCATAGATGCAGCATGGCGTAATCGCCGTTGACGATTTCGAAGTCGCCATATTTGTCCTTGCGATCCTTCTTGGTCTTGGATTCGGGGCCGGTGGAAGTGTAGGCGATGGTGTTTCCATCCGGCGACCAGGCAAAATTTTCGACGCCGATGTCTTCCGTGGTCAATTGGACCGCTTCACCGCCGGTCGGAGAGATGCGATAGATCTGCTTCTTGCCGTCGCGCTCTGAAGCGAACGCGATAAAGCTCGAGTTCGGCGACCATTTTGGCGTTTGGCTGGACTTCCGGCCGTGCGTGAGCTGGTAGCGCTCACCGGTGCTGAGCATGTCGATCCAGATTTGCTGCACGAACTCGTTATCTTCCCAATTGGTTTCCTGCACCGTGTAGGCCACGAAGCGGCCGTCCGGAGAAATCTCGGCGCCTTGCACCGATTTCATGCTGAGGGATTGGTCGATGTCCGGTACTTGGGCACTGGTGAGAGTGGCGCAAAGCAGGGCCGCCGCATAGAACTTCATATGAAGGTAATTATAGAGGCGCGGAAGGGGCTCGAACGATCAGCCCCGCATCAACTCCAGCAGCTTACCCACGGTGCGCCAGTTTCTCGCAGTACTGATAGTCGCCAGCTTGGAGTCAAAGTAGGCGTTGGTTAGCTTGGTCTCGCCCATGCCATTGGGCATCCGCAGATAGATCTCCTGGCCCTGCACGAGAAACGTATCCGGTGGAGAGCGATCGGGGTCGAGCGCTTTGACGGCGCCCGGCGCAGGCACGTCCGCAAGGAACATCACGTGCAATGTCTCTTCGGGCGCTCCCATCTTGAGAAATGGGTTGGTGGCAAAAACGGTTTCAATCTGCTCCGCGGTCCTCAAAATGATCGGCGGTTTATGACCAAACCGTTCGCCAACCCGCGTGGGGATGAGGACAGGCAAGCGGGCGGCACAACGCGGGCTGGCGCTGAAAATTACATTGCCGCTCTGGATGTACGAACGCACATTGACGCATCCGGCATCGCTGAATATCTCCACCAGGTCGGTCATCGGCAGCTTGTTTTTGCCGCCGACATTGATCGCGCGCAACAGCGCAACATATGTTTTCATCTCGGGGTTTTCATTCCGGGGTTTTCGCTCCAGGCATCCCTCCAGTATGCCGCGCCGGCGTGACGCCGCGTTATGATAAATGCACCGGCGCTTAACTCCATGCGGTATTTGTGTGCTTTTCTTGCCGTCTGCACTTTGTTCGCCCAGCGCCGGGAACAGGACGCAGATCATTTCCAACTCCAGCGCGAGCAATGGTTTTACAATCAGCGGGCGTTTCCGTTCTCCGCTATTCCGGCGGGCGCGCGGATTCGTGGCATAGAGAGAATTCGCGCTCAAGAACGTGCCCGCCGGGCGCAGTCGTCCATCGGCAACCCGACCTGGACTTTGATCGGACCCCAGCCAACGGACGGAGGCACGACCCATTCGACCGCCGGCCGCGTGAACGCCATCGCCATCGATCCGCGCGATTCCAATGTCGTCTATATCGGCGCGGCCGAGGGTGGCGTCTGGAAGACCATTGACGGCGGCATGAACTGGACGCCCCTTACCGACGATCAGGCTTCGCTTGCCAACGGAGCGATCGCGTTGGACCCCACCAATCCGGACATCGTCTACGTGGGAACCGGCGAGGAGAACTTCGCCGGGGATAGCTACTACGGCGCGGGAATTTTGAAGTCGATGAACGCGGGGCAGACGTGGACCAATATTGTCGGGCCGTTTCTCCGGGATAAGATCGGCGCGCTGGCCATCCGGCCAGGCAACGGGCAGGTGCTGCTGGCGAGCAGTCTGACCGGTGTGTGGCGCTCCGCCGATGCCGCGCAAACCTGGACCCGCGTGCTTGCTTCAAGTTCCGGCGGGCCGATTTCGGCTACTTCCGTCTTGTTCGACCCAAGCGCTGGCGGCACGGCTTACGCAGCGATCGGCGCGGTACACGGCAACCCGGACAATGGAGTCTATAAATCGACCGACGGCGGATTGACCTGGAAGCGGCTCACGGGATCGGGCGCGGGCCAGCTGCCAACGCGCAGCGTAGGCCGCATCGAGTTGGCCATCGCTCCTTCCAACACCGATATCCTGTTCGCGAGCATTCATGACAGCAGCAACGATACGCTGTTGGGCATCTGGAAGACGACGGATGCCGGCCAGACCTGGAACCAGCTAGAGATCGGCCCGGCGCTGATCGCAGACTGGGGCCAGCAGCTTTGGTACGACAATACGATTCGCGTTAGTCCCCAGGACGCGAATGTCGTCTGGGCGGGCGCGCTGGGTCTCTATCGCTCGCTCGACGGTGGCGCCACGTGGACCGCGCTGGGCTTTAGCGGCCCCGATGCCGCGGAGATTCATGTCGACCAGCACCAGCTGGCATTCACTCCCGATGGAACCGAGCTGTACATCGCCAATGATGGCGGCATGTATAGCACCACCGGTATCAGCGCGACGTCGCCGGTCTGGACCAATTTGAATCCTACGCTGGCCATCACGCAA
This sequence comes from Bryobacteraceae bacterium, assembly GCA_035314765.1. Taxonomy (GTDB): domain Bacteria; phylum Acidobacteriota; class Terriglobia; order Bryobacterales; family Bryobacteraceae; genus DATFZA01. The sequence goes on along the minus strand of DATFZA010000517.1, from coordinate 661 downwards.
TTCTATCCCGGGCTGTCGGTGGACCCAGTCAACCCATCGCTGCTTCTCGGTGGAACGCAGGACAACGGCACCCAGCGGTATAGCGGCAACGTCAACTGGCTACAAGTGGCCTGCGGCGATGGCGGATATACCGCACTGTATCCGGCCCTTTCCGGCGTGTCTTACGCCGCTTGTCAGGAGATCGAGATTCTGAGGACGGACGATGGCGGCTCCAGTTGGGTGAATGCCACGTACGGGATCGAACAGACCGACAACTCCGCTTTTATTTCGCCCATGGCCAGCGATCCCTCTAACGGGCAGATCGTCTATTTCGGAACATATCGGGTATGGCAAAGCCGCGACGGGAGCGGAAAATACGCCCCAATTTCTCCCGATTTGGGCGCCAATCAAGGGGTGTTGAGCGCCATTGCCGTTGCGCCTTCCGATCCCAACACAATCTATGCGGGCACGAATACCGGCCTGGTCTGGGTGACGCGGAACGCCGGCGGGAGTTGGCAAAAAATTACCTCCGGCCTGCCCGTTGCCGCCGTGACCCGCATTAGCGTCGACCCGTTGGACGCTACCGCGGCCTACATTACGTTTTCCGGTTTCTCTTTGCATCACGTTTGGAAAACCAACAATGCGGGCGGCGCATGGACCAATGTGAGCGGCACTCTGCCCG
>DATFZA010000516.1:0-3050 GCA_035314765.1 Bryobacteraceae bacterium | reverse complement strand
CCGGATCCCGGAAGAACGCGAAACTGGAAGAACACGGCAATCTCCAGCAAGCCCTCCAGGAGGAAGATCGCCGCCATCACGAGGGTGAGAGACTCCAGCGCGAGTCCTGGATGGAAGGCAAGATAGCCGCCGCCGCCCGCGCTGCGAAAATCGCGAGCGCGTTCGGCCCTCAGCTTGCCTTCGCCTTCGATTCGATCGCCTTCACCGAGTTCTCGAAATCTGCGACGCGTTTCTCGAGATCGGTCTTGATCTGCTCCCGCCGGTCGCCACCCGCCTTCTTGAACTCTTCCACCTTCTGGTGGATCCCCGGCGCCTTGGTCAGCAAGTCCGCGATCGCTTTGATCTCGACCGCCGTTTTCGCCACCTCAGCCTTCAATTTCAATGCGTGCAATTTCGCCTCGGCGTCTTTAATCCGAGACTCGAGCTTCTCTTGTACTACCTGTTTCGCTAAACCCACATCTACGCTCATTTGATTCTCCTTGTCTGTCGTATTTGGTTCTGAAAACCACATCCTCTCCACTGCAACGTGAAGGCCACACCTAAGCCATTGAAAGGATTTGACTGTACGGTTGGCAGGATCACGATTCCTTCGCGAATTCGCGAAGCTCGCCAAGAACCGAATTTGCAGGACGTGTGACTATGACCCCGCGAAAGACGCCATGCCGGCGCATGGAGGATCACGCCTTTGCCGGCGCGTGCGGCTGATCAGAGAGGGGAATCGAGGAGCTCTGACTCTGGAAACACTCCGTCCATACGAATCGGAGTAAGGACACAGTTGGTACCGCCAAGTACAAGCCCGCCACACCTCCTGCCTGGCCTCCCACCATCAGCGCAATGATGACGGTCAGGGGGCGCAGCTCCAGCTTGTCTCCCATGATGCGCGGCGAATTCACGTAATCCTGGACAACCCTCCACACCGCTATAAGGACCGCCATCCAGATCCAGTGTGAGTGGGTCAGGAAACCGATTGACAGAATCGCGACGGCCGATGCAACCCATCCAACCGCCGGCAAAAACTCCAGAACGCCCCCTAAAGCGCCCAGGGCAATCGCATACGGGAATCCTAGAATGAGCATGCAGACGCTATAGAACGCGAAGGAGAGGCCGGCGAGAGCCAGCTGCGCGCGAATATACCTGGCAAGCATCCGATCAACTCGCTGCAGGATGCGCTTGACCCGTGTCGGGTCGCCCCGCGATTCGAGTGCTTCGACAGTTGCCCCGGCCACCGCACGCCCATCCAGCAAAAAGAAAATGGCCAGAATCGGGATCGCAAAAATCCAAACTGCGTTTGCGGCGACGGTCGCCGCGGACGCCACACACCGCTCGAGAAGCCGGGCGATGACGTCGTGCTGGCTCGCCCACAGGTCTCCCAGACCGGCTGGCGCCTTTGCGCTCGAATGGCCCTCAAGGATCTCTCGTACAACCCCGCTCAGGTTCTTTATTTGCGCAGCAATGTGCGGGCCGAACTCGTACCCTAAGCTGCCTACTAAGACCGTTCCGATCAGATAGACCAAGGCTACCGCCCAGGTCCGACTCTTCCGGCCCAATCTGAAATGCAACTCGAAAAACGAGACCGCTGGTTCGAGCAAGTAAGCGAAAAGAAGAGATAGCAGCAGGACCAGCAAAGCGCCACGCGCCAGGTAGAGGATCACCGCCGCCATCCCGAAGAGAGCTATCGTCGTGAGAATATTCCCGGCACGCTCGTCAGGTGAAAACATGCGGTTTCTACTCTCGCTACCCGCCTTCGCACGTCAGCGCAAGAACACCACCGGGGTCTGCTTCGAAACGGAAAGCGGTGTCGCCGACTTTGGATCCGAGTTGAACTTCCCAAAGACAGCGGGATTCGCCCGGAAATGCCGCTCCACGGTGTCGATGCGATTCTGGTTGTCTGGATGATCCGACAAAAGCTGCGGTACTTCGCTCTCGTCGGCGTTCTCGAAATCCTTGAAGAGCCAAACCAATCCCCACGGGTTGTATCCGGCTGCCGCACAAACATCGGATCCGGTGAGGTCCGCACGGGACTCGACGTCCCGGGAATACGAGAGGGAATGCAGTTTTCCGATGAGCGCGATCGCCAGGATGTGTGCTTTGGTGGGACCCAGAATCAGAGCGGCCCCCGCTTCGCGCGCCAAGAGTTTTTCCCGCTTCTCCATCAGCGCTATGGTGTCGTGATGGATGGTGTGGGAGACCTCGTGACACAGAGTTCCGGCAAGTTCGTCGGTATTCTTGACGAAATACAGGAGCGAATCGACCACATACACGTTGCCTCCTGGAGTTGCGAATGCGTTCGGCTGAGCCTCGTGAACCAGGTAGAACTTGAACGGGTGATTGTAGCGGGGCTGTGCTGCCCGGGTAATGGCATCGGCAACGGGTCTCAACTGGTCGTACAAAGGGGACGATTCGATGATTTCGGCCTTGGCCTTCAGTTCATTGAAGACCTCCTGGCCGATCTGCACTTCCTCGTCCCCATTGCTTCCTTGACCGGCGGCCGTGGCTCGCATGCTCCCCGATCCCCCCAATGCGGCGACACACAACGCCGCGGCGGTGACCAAGAGGAGCCGGCAAGCGGCGTTTCGCCGCGATCCCTTCCAGAGCAACTCAACTGCTTTCATGGTCCGTCTCCCATTTTGACTCTCGTTACACAGAGCCGGCGTAGCCGGAACCAAACAGGCTCTGCGGCACTGCCCAATCCGCTTCCTTTGCTCCGAGGCGCTGAGCTTCGCGCGGGGGGCACGCGCGCGGTTGCTCTGAAAAATGCCCGGAGTGTTTCGCTCCGTCGTTATCGAGCTTCCGAAGCTTTGCGTTCGCTCCTTGACAGTCGCGGCTCCGTTTGGTCCGCTTGCTGACGCGCGGGGCTGCTCTGAAAACACCCGGAGTGTTTCGCTTCGTCGTTATCGAGCTTCCGAAGCTTTGCGTTCGCTCCCCTGAAGACGCCATTACTGTCCCGGCTCCGAAAGCATCCGCTTGCTGACGCGCGCGGTTCTGTGCTGGAGGAACGGAAATTTTCGTCTTCATTAGGTTTGGTGGCCCGCCGGGCCATGGTAACTCCT
>DATFZA010000515.1:0-9802 GCA_035314765.1 Bryobacteraceae bacterium | reverse complement strand
CGCCGCAAAGTGAGAATGGCCAGCACCGGAACGGTCGCGGCCAACGCGGTATGCGTGATCAGAATGGTGTAATAAACCGTACGAATCGCGCCCGTGTGCGGATAGTGCACCGAACCCACCTGCGAATGGTAAATGAGATAGCACACCAGAAACGCGCTGGAGACGGCGAACGCCGCGATCATCACACCACGGTGAGCCTGAATGGCGCGCCTGCGGATGAGGACATAGCCGCAAGTCAAAAGAACTGCCGCCGTGCCGTTCAGCGTCGCGTTAACCGCAGGAAGCGTATGGATGTCCATGTTCAGGATCGTTCGAGCGCGTGGATATCGTCTATCAGATGCGACACAGCATCCGGCTCCGAAGAATCGTAATATCCGCGAATCTGCATGCTCCGGTCAATCAGCACAAAGCGAGTGCTGTGCTCCAGCGTGCTGTCTATATCGCCGAGTTTGAAGACATCTTTGTCCAGCAACTGTAGCGTGGGCACCGGCCCGGTCAGAAAATACCAGTTCTCGGGCGAGGCGTGATGCAGGTTGGCATAGGCCGCCAGAACCTCCGGTGTGTCATGCGACGGGTCCACCGTGAACGAAACCAGCTTCACGCTCTGGTCCACCGCCTGTTGCACGCGCCGCAACTGCGAGGTCATGCGCGGGCAAGGTCCTGGACAAGTAGTGTAGATAAAATCGGCAACCCAGATTCGGCCCCGCAATTCCTTCGCGCCGTCAAACGGCTGGCCGGTCTGGGCCGTCAGCGCGAAGGGCGAAACTACCCCGTATTCGGGTAAGCCAATTTTCGGTTTGCAGGAAGCCAGCAGGAGAACAATACCAATAACAGCAGTAATAATGAGTCCAGCGCCCTTCATGCCCGGTCGAACAACATCAATGCATACAGCACGGGCAAATAGAAAACAGAGGCCAACAAAACACTGCGCGCGCGTTGCCGTGTGCGGTCGTTCAAGATGCAATAGCCGGTGTAAAGGAAGAGTGCTCCTATGACCATGGCGCCAAACATATAGACGTTGCCGGTCATTCCGAGAAACCTGGGGAGCAGGCTGATGGGCAGTAGCGCGACGGAGTACAGAACGATCTGCCGCGAGGTGGACTCGCCATCGGGTTCCACTACCGGCAGCATCCGGATCCCCGCCCGTTCGTAGTCTTCGCGATACATCCACGCAATGGCATAGAAGTGCGGAAACTGCCACACAAACAAGATTGCAAACAGCGCCCAGGATTCCCATGTCAACGTTCCGCTGGCAGCCGCATAACCGATGAGAGGCGGCATGGCCCCGGGAATTGCGCCAATCGTGGTCGAGTGCGGCGAGCGCTGTTTCAGCGGCGTATAGATGAGGAGATACGTCAGCAGCGTGAACAAACCGAGCAATCCGGTCAGCAGGTTGGCGCCAAACACCAGTTCCACAAAACCGATCGCGGAAATGGCCATCGCGAAAATCAGCGCGCGAGTTGGATCCAACTGTCCGGAAGGCAATGGCCTCTGCTGCGTTCGCCGCATCTTGCCGTCGGCTTCGCGCTCATACCATTGATTTAACGCCGCCGTACCCGAGGCAATGAGGCCGGTGCCCAGGATGGTGTGTAGCAGCGTAAGAAAATGCCAGCTTTTCGCGCCGAACACATAGCCAATGGCGGTGCTCATCAAGATGAGCCAGGTGATGCGCGGCTTGGTAAGTGCGATGTACGGTTTCATGCTAGCGGTAACTTGGTCGAACGCAGGCGACAACCGTCAAGCTACAGGGATTTCGAAATTTTTGCAAGCCCCCGGCCCCGAGCATGATTGGCATGTTCCAGGAGTGAAGCGGTTGACCAACACCGGTAGAAGGTTCCTTCTGCGTAGAACCCATCGTCAGCCTTGATTGTACACGATTCCACGGCTTGAATTCTTGTAATACCAGAAAAAATACGGCGATAGTCGAGACGACCGCACTATCAGGTAAGCGATTCAGCTCGCTGCCCCCAGGATTCAAGATTCAGCCAAGTACTCCGTTTATGGGGGTTGGTTGATTCCCAGACACCCCGGAAGCAACCGTTCGCCAACCGTTAGTATACGTCTAAACCACTGATTCTACTATTCCAATTAGCCACGCGATCAATTATGATCGAGATGACAGTGAAAGAAGAGGAAGGATTTGAAGATTATGAAAAAAGTGATGACCATCGCTGCTCTGCTCGGAATGAGCTTGGCCTATGCAGGCTCCAACTATAATGTCACCCTATACGGCCCCACGAACGTGAACGGAAGCCAGTTCCAGGCCGGCGACCTCAAAGTTCAACTCCAGGGAGACAAGGTGATTCTCAAGCAGGGTAAGACTTCCGTCCAAGCCCCGGTCCACGTGGAGACCAAGCCCAACAAATTTGTCGCGACCTCTGTTGACACCAACGATGGCGTTCTCCGTGAGATCCGGATTGGCGGTACGTCCACCATCCTCGTTTTTGGACCCTCTGACAAAGCGTCGACCGAAGGCTCAAAGTAAGCCTTCCCAACCACCACGGTTATTTCCCTCCAATGGGTGCGGGCGTGTGACGACCCCGCACCTTTCTTTCTTGTAGCCCGAGCTTTCTTCTAGCCCGAGGCACATGGAGGATGCCATATCCCGCCCGATCAGATCGAGAGGATTAGACCCACGGTCGAAGCTCTCGTAGCCGGCAAACTCCGTCTGAGTATTAGCCGCGTATCGGCTTGCCCTAAGTTCTGAAAGCCGATTCCGAACACGCGTTCGCGGCTGCTGCGGGCGTCGCCCTCGCTAGGGCCCACCCGGTCTGCCCACGTCAAACGGCCGCCAGAGTAGCGTGGAAGCCGGCGTCAGTGACGCGCTCTTGGATCGGCGCCAGCTATCAGGCCAGATGTCGATCAGAAATACCTTGCCGGGATCCTGGCCATAACGAGTAGCTCCCCCTTCGCGGATGAAGATGCAAATGGCTCCCCTTCGTGGGCAGTTATCGAACTTTTTTCATGAATCCGAATCGCGAGGGCCAGCGCGTACTTGAGGGATTTGCACACGTCGAGCTTTGCACGTAAACTCCGGAGGACTTCCTCAAACGGTGTGCTATCGGGACCATGATCGTCGGACGTCTTCGGACAAAGATGGGTAGAGTCACTTCGGATTTGCGGCGAGATATGCATTCAGAAGTTCGTCGACTCGATCACTCACGTTGGCGCGAATATCGCGGACATGTTCGATGGCGGAGGTGACAGGACCTCCGACACGCCAAACCGTTGCGTTCACAGGGGCTCGCGAGGCCGGTATCGAGACACTCCGCACTAATGCAACCTCAATGAAAAAACCATAGCCTATCGGTGCGCCTGTTTCGCCGAGAAACGGAGCGCTGAGAATCATGATCCTTACGTTTCCACCGCCCAGCCCGGCGGACGCCACCGGAATGCCCGCTTGCCTTAGCTTGAGTTCCGCATCGGTTGGCAACGCGGTCTTGCTGAGGCCATAGCGGCCTAAGGCTGCTTCATCCGGAAGGTAAACACTCACAGCGAATTGTTTGATTCCGACGAAAGGCTTATCCAGGATTTCTTTACCGGTGACAACGATGTCCTTTTCTTGGCCGCTTGCTGTGAAAGCGAGAACCAGCGATGCCGCTACGAGCAACCCGTATTACCGCATTTTGAACGACTCCTTCATCTTTGGCCCGACCTGAACTTACCCAATAGTTCCTGGAACGGAGGTTCTCGCATAAAGCTGCTGCCCTGATCCGGCTCAACTCCCAGATAGCCGATGGCGAAAAACTCGCCCGACCGGTCAAAGGCTGCTCTGTTCTTCAGCAGCGCAATCGCGCGACCGCTGCCGTCTTCTACGTACCAGGCGGCCGGTGCTTCTGCAGATAGAGCAGGGCGTAGGATCAGAGGTGCATCCTCATCAAGCGGTTCTCCTTTTTCGATGGCCTCATACCACGAGTTCTCGGCTCTTGGCCTCCAGCCGTCGAGAGCCCTGGCGGCTTCGATGCGCCCAAGTGCCCGTGACTGGCCCGGAAAGATGCTGCCTTCAACCGCGCATGCGCGAATTGTCCGACGCGTTGACCTCGACCATTTCCCACAGCCGATAACCGGCGAGGACGCCCTTTTTCAGAGCGCGCTCAAGTTCTCGATCAATCGCGTCTGCCTGGGACCAGTCCCACTTCGAAAAATCTGGTACGGATTGATGCTTCTTCGAGCAGTCATAAACCGCGTAGGCCTCGATAACCGCCCGGCGCTCGAGACCCCGGCGCGTGACCTTCATCCGACCCGCGCCTTTTTTGCGCGATCGCCCTTTGATAAGTCGCGCTTCACGAACCCTAAGTCAAAGCGCCGTTCGAACCGCCGCGCGGAGAGCGCTATTCGCGGGGTCCAACAGTTGACTTCGGAAACCCTCCAAATGGAGCCTTGAGCGCTCGCGGGAGACGTTCAGGGCTGAGGGCAACCGTGCCATTCGAAGAATCCATTGCTATTACCGCCCCATCCGGTGGCTGTCCCAATCCGATATTGGGCCGTATCCGACCTTCGTGATACAGGCCGCACCTCGCCCCTTCGTGGAGTCGTTTCAGCAATTGCCCACTTGCGGCGGAGCCGTCCGATAGTTGTGGGAATACATTTTGCACACCGGTCTTGAACTTCCTCGTGTCCGATTCCCCGTTTGCCGCATAGAGGGAGCCGATCAGTTCGAAGTAGCTCAGGCAGATCTGCAGGACGGCGAACCCCGAGTGCTCGACTCGCTTAATAGCTTCGCCGCCGGAGAGCGGCACGCCGCCGTTAGCAATCAAGTCGGCGATGTGCAACTGCCAGCCAAAAGTCTGTTCGTAAAATAACTCGACCTTCCGCTCGAAGGTGAGGGTGTTCGGCAAATCCGTATCCTGATGCTTCCAACTGATCTTCATCTTCGCCTACGTATAGGCTAGGCAGGCTAGGCTAAATGTGGCTATGATCGTGAGCGGCGGACCAAGCGGCAATACGGGCCGTAATTGCGAAACCGTGTACTTAGCCAGCCAGCTCAGGCGTTCGTCTTCGAACGGTTGAAGAGAATGGGAGCCGCCCTCATTAGCTCCGCGCTTCGAGCAACGCTTTCAGCCGGTCGTAGCCGGCGCGGCTGACGGGCAGCTGCGTTCCATCGGAGAGAATGGCGATGCGGCTGTCCTTGGTATACGGCTCGATCTTGGCCACCCGGTCAAGATTCACTAAATGCGACCGGTGAATCCGAATAAACTGCACCGGATCGAGCGCGGTCTCCAGACTCGAAATGGTCTGCTGTTTGAGATAGCTCTTTCCGGCGCTGTGCAGCGCGACATAGTCGTCCTGGGCCTCGGCGTAATCGAGACGATCGGTGGGGATAATATGTACGCGGGTGCCGTCTTTCACGACGATGCGCTGTAGATAGTGCAGTGGCGGACGAGCCGCGGCAGCCAACTCGGCCGGCTTGGGCAGCGTGCGGCCCAAACGTTGGCGGGCGCGCTCGATGGCTTTTTCCAGCCGGTCTTGGCTGAAGGGTTTCAGCAAGTAATCCACCGCCTGGGCGTCGAAGGCACGGATCGCGTATTGATCGAAAGCGGTGGTGAAAATTACTGGAACCTGATGCCCAATCAGCTCCAGCACTTCGAATCCGTCCAGCTTGGGCATCTGTACGTCCAGCAACACCAGGTCTGGAGAATGTTCGGCGATCGCCTTCACCGCCTCAAAACCGTTACCGCACTCGGCCACCACTTCGACGCCCGGAATGGCTTCCAGATACTCGCGCAATAACTGCCGGGCGAGGTCTTCATCGTCCACGATCATGACGCGCAGCAGGGCGCCAGGCACGGCAGGCTGAGCGGCTGTTGCCGCCGCCGCTGGCTGGCCGGCCGAGTCCCGTTCCAGATTGCGCAGATCGACCATCAGCTCACGCGCAGACTGATAACGGCGGTCGCGATCCTTCTCGAGACACTTACGCGCAGCCCGTTCCAGCTCTTCCGGGACTTCGTAATTGAAGCGCGCGATGGCCTCGGGCTGATTGTGCAGAATTCTCGCCATGGTTTCAGAGGCGTTCGAGCCTGAGAAGGGAAGCCGTCCCGTGGCCATTTCATACAGCACCACGCCCAGACTGAAAATGTCGGTGCGGTGATCCACTTCGCGTCCTAGCGCCTGCTCCGGACTCATGTATTGAACTGTCCCCATCACCACACCCGTGGTGGTCAGCAGTTGGGTATCGGCGGTATTGGCCTTGGCGTTGCCGCGTTTGGCCAGGCCAAAATCGAGAATTTTCACGTGCCCGCGCGGCGTCAGCATGATGTTGGCCGGCTTGATGTCGCGATGCACAATGTCTTTGGCATGCGCCGTTTCCAGAGCATCGGCTACCTGAATGCCGATGCGGAGAATATCTACCACCGGCAGCGGTCCTTCGGCAATCCGGTGGCTCAGCGGCTCGCCTTCGACAAACTCCATGGCCAGAAACCAGCTGCCCTTCGTTTCACCGATCTCTAGAATGTAGGCCACGTTCGGATGACTCAAGGCGGAAGCTAAGCGGGCTTCCTGCAGAAAGCGGTCTAAGCGCTCAGGGTCGTGCGCGAATTCTTGCGTCAAGACCTTGAGCGCAACGTCGCGGCCGAGCCGTTCATCATGCGCCAGAAAGACTGCGCCCATGCCGCCTTCCCCGAGTTTTGAGAGGATGCGGTAGTGGGCGATGCTCTCAGGCACTCGCCGCTCCCGTCGGGTGTGAAAGACTGTCGTGCGCCGGGTTATCGTGCGCCGGACTGGCGTGCGCCGGATTAGCGGGCGTCAGACTGTCGTGCGTCAGATTAGCGTGCGCCGGATTGTTGTGAGTCAGACAGGGAAGTATCACTTCAGAGGTCCAACAGTTTCCCTTGGACATGGTATCCAAACGAGCCTGTTCGTGGAAGCGATTCTTCAGCCGGTTACGGACGTTGGCCAAGCCGATCCCGCTCTTGCGGCTGGGCGGGGCATCGGGGTCGAACTCGTTCTCCACGCGCAAACGCAAGAAGCCATCCACGCACTCGGCATTCAAGAGGATCGTACCGCCTTCGAGTAGCCCGGCGATACCATGTTTCACTGCGTTCTCGACCAGAGGCTGAAGCACCAAAGGCGGCACCGTGCAATTGTCGCAATGCAGGTTGACATGCTTCTCGACTTTGAGCTTCGATCCAAACCGGATCTGCTCCACGCTGAGATAGGCAGTGGCAAGATTGAATTCGTCTTCGAGCGCGATATTCTCCTTGTCGCCCAGGCTGAGCGTGCTGCGCAGGAACTCCGAGAGCCGGATGCACATCTCCCGCGCGCGCTTGCCGTCGGATGTGGCCAATGCGCTGATGGAGTTGAGACTGTTGAAAAGGAAATGGGGGTTGATCTGAGCCTTGAGCGCCCGCAACTCCGCTTCCCGCGCCAGCATGCGCGCTTCCTGTTCGCGCGACTCCGATTCCCGCGAACTTTGCAGCGTATAACCCAGGTAATGCAACGCCACCGAGAGCATGTACAGCAGCACGCCCATCACGAAAAGCTCAGGCAGTTGCGGATGCAGCCGGTGGCCGAGAGTGGGAAAGTAGCGCGACAGGCCGCCCACCAGCAAGCGGCCCATAAACGTCCAGAGGCTGGCCGCCACCAGGGCTGCAATCAGGTGATTGAGAAGAATACCGGCTATCTGCGCTGGCTTTCGCGGCAGATCGCGGCAGCTATACCAGGGCGCCAGACACAACAGAGCGTAAAACAACTCCAGCGGCGCCGTTACGCAAATTGCCTCAAGCCACGAGATTCCGGTCGCCAGCCGGAGAGTAAGAGCGAAGAATCCGATGATCGGGACCCAGATCGACAGGTAGAGAAGAAAACGGGTTCGATTGACGAGAAGCGGGTGCATGGTTGACAACTCGCCTAATTGCGGACCACGGTGCCGCCGAAGATCGACACACCCGTAACGAGGAGTTGCTGCGTTTTGACGTTGGGGTCGATCCGAGGCGGAATCGTCTTGTCGTCGAAGGCTCCGAACATGCCGAACCCTTTCACCGTGACGTTCCAGGTATCGGGTACCATCACTTTCACCCCTCCGAACATGGCGTTCACGTCGATGATCGCCTGGTCCACTTCAATCCGGGAGCCGCGCAGATCCACTTCCACGCCGCCGAAGAGGGCCAGGATATCCACACCGCGAAAATCCGGTGTGGTCATGCGCCGCTGGGCGCCACTGAAAACCGCGGCCAAGTTGGCGGAGCCGGACGTATCGACTCCTCCCGCAGCGCCCCCCGCGGCGCCTCCCGCGCGCAGCCGCTGCCGCACCATGGCTTTCGAAAGCATCAAGAGTCCAAAGCAAATCAGAACCACAGGCCAGACAAAATCGAAACTGAAGTGGACGAGATCCAGATTGTCCAGAAAAAGCAGCGCACCCACCGCCGCCACGATGCCGCCCCAAATGTAACTGGCCGGACTACACGATTCAACGATCCGGGCCAAGCCGAAGACCACCAGAATGAGCGGCCAGAAGTCCCATAGGTCGCGCACCCGGATGATGTGCATGTTGTTCAGCAGCAGCAACAGACCGACCACGACGATGATCCCGCCGCCCACCACGCCCTGGGCTCCGGAACGGTGCCGCCGCCGCAAGCGTAATTCGGATCGATCGTATTCCATGCTTTGAGAGTAACGTGGTTTGGTTCGGCCCGCGAGTTGCTATCGGCGAACGGCGCATCCAGGCCGGTGAGCGCCCCTAGGGGGCGGGCGAGAAACGTCGAGATTGGAAAGTTCCCTATGGCTTCAACGGGATAGCATGCTTCGCCGACTGAAGACGGGGTCCTCGCTTTGGGGCTGGTTATCAAGCGGCGGCGGGTTTGTCACCACGTTTGTAACCAGGGCCAGGGGACCGCGCTACGATAATTTTTCCGAAGGAGTACAGGATCGAGCCCGCTGTGTCCCCATCTGCGCCGCATCATCCAGCGGCTTTCATTCTTCTTTCTGCGCGGCGCCAGACGCAGTTTTCAATGAGCCTGCTGCGCGGGCGAGCGCGCGGTAATGCCTCTGCTCTCGTCGACGGTCAGAAACTGATCGGCGGCCACGTTGCCCAGTTGCTGTCTTAGTCCACTCGGCCATTCGATCTCCACTGTCCCGCCGTTATCTTTGCCCAATCCGAAGGTCAGCGCCAGATCGCTTTGCGAACAGTAGCTGGAACCGCTGCGGACCATACTCCATTGCTTGCCGGAGGCGCTTAGCAGGCGCACGACCGCTCCGATGCCGTCGCGATTGCTCTTGGTTCCGTTCAAGCGCACCGATAGCCAATGATTGCGATTGCCGCCGTCGTTGCGAAACAGATAAGCAGGCCCGTTGTTGGTGGATATCAGGATGTCCAGGTCGCCGTCGCGGTCGAAATCCGCATAAGCGGCGCCCCGCGCGACGATCGGCCGATTGAATGCCGTGCCCATTTCCGCCGTGACATTGGCAAATTTACGGTTTCCCAAATTGCGAAAAAGCAGCGGCGGTTCGCGATAGCTGACCTTGGGTTGCACGCGTCCGATCTCATCTTCAATATGACCGTTGGCGGCGAAGATATCCGGGCGGCCGTCCAGATCGTAATCGAAAAAGAAGACGCCGAAGGAGAGCGTCAGCAGGCTGGCTCGCCCGACGGCCGATGACGGCGCCTCATCCACGAACAGGCCGTTGCCTTCGTTGTGATAGAGACCCAGCATCTGATTGGAAAAATTGCCGACAAGTAGATGCGGTTTGCCGCTGCCGTCGTAATCCGCCGAATCCGCGCCCATGGCGCCGCGCGCCACTCCATCTTCGCCGTAAGCCACGCCGGCGGTCATCCCTTCTTCGGTGAAGGTTCCGTTGCGGTTATTGC